>JAFWIM010000104.1 GCA_017514845.1 Lachnospiraceae bacterium | reverse complement strand
TTTATCATATTCCCGGCAGCCTCTGCTCTTGCAGCGTGGATCTGCAGTTTGATCTGACAGGAAGAATCCGAATAAAGATAAGGGAAAAACTACGAGAAGACCTTTTAAGTAATTACGTCATGATGCATGGAAGGTGCAATTTATGAGTTTGACACATTATACAGTGGAAAAAAAGGAACAGTTCTGAGCGAAAATTTGCATACTCTTACGAGCCCCGGCCTAAAGTCCGGGGTTTCGCTTTTTTGCACAAAAATGCTTTGGGTATATGATTATTTCTCGCTTTGTTGTATAATGAATATGTCTATGCGATAGTGAAAATCTGTGCATATTTAACAAAATGCAGCGGGATTTTCGGAGCATGAGAGCACGTGACAACAGGCATTAGGCAGATTTAGGCAGGAGAATTTGCCATTTTCATTGAATACTATTACAAGGAGGATTCACACAAATGAGAAAAGATTTCTTTTGGGGTGGCGCAACGGCAGCTCATCAGATCGAAGGCGCATGGGATGTTGGCGGAAAAGGCATTTCAATCGCTGACGTTATGACGGTCGGCGGTCCCGGAAAGCCGCGCCGCATCACGGATGGCGTTCTGCCGGGAGAGAATTATCCTAACCATGAAGCAACGGATTTCTATCATCATTATAAAGAAGACGTTGCATTCCTTGGCGAAATGGGCTTCAAGTCCTTCCGCACATCGATCGCCTGGACCAGAATCTTCCCGAGAGGGGATGAGGCTGAACCGAACGAAGAAGGACTCAAGTTCTACGATGACCTGTTCGATGAACTGCACAAGTATAATATAGAGCCGCTGGTCACACTCAGCCATTTTGAGCTGCCGTGGGCACTTGTAAAGGAATACGACGGATTCCTGAACAGAAAAGCGATCGACATGTTCGTAAAATTTGCGACAGTCTGCTTCGAGCGCTATAAGGATAAAGTCAAATATTGGATGACATTCAATGAGATCAACAATCAGGCAGATCCGATTCAGCACCATATCCTTCAGGAAGGCGGAATCCTTCTGAACGGAAGAGAGAATGCTGAAGAAATCATGTATCAGTCCTCTCACTATGAGCTGGTAGCATCCGCTCTGGCTGTCAAGAAGGGTCTTGAGATCAATCCGGACTTCAAGATCGGCTGCATGATCGGCTTCAATCCGATTTATCCGGCAAGCTGCGCTCCGGAAGATATCCTGATGGCCCAGAAGGCGATGAACGAGAAGTACTGGTGGACATTTGTCCATTGCAGAGGCTACTATCCGGCATGGCTCCTCAAGAAGTTCGAGCGCCACGGATATAAGATCGACATCACCGAAGAGGATAAGAAGATCCTGAAAGAGGGAACCGTAAACTGGCTGACATTCTCTTATTATCAGAGTCTCTGCATCAAGGCTGATCCGGAAGAGAATCCGCATTATGAGTACAATGAGAAGTACTATGTGAGAAATGAGCATCTGAAGGCATCCGACTGGGGATGGCAGATCGACGGTCTGGGCGTTCGCTGGGCTCTCAACTGGTTCTATGACCGCTTCGAGCTTCCGATGTGCATCGTCGAGAACGGCTTCGGCGCTTATGATAAGATCGAAGAGGACGGCTCCATCATTGACGACTACAGAATCGATTATCTGCGCGAGCACATCAAGGCTCTGATCGCTGCAGTGGAAGAGGACGGCGTCGACCTGATGGGTTATCAGATGTGGTCACCGATCGACATCGTATCCGCATCGACGGGTGAGATGGATAAGAGATACGGATTCGTTTATGTCAATAAGAACAATGCCGGTGAGGGCGATCTGTCCAGAAGACGCAAAAAGAGTTTCTACTGGTATAAGAGAGTCATCGAGACGAACGGCGAGGATCTTGGAGAATAAAGCCCGTATTTTCAGGAAAAAAATGCTAAAAGAAGCTGAAAAAAAAGCGATTCATTTGTCACATTCCGCGTGAATATGATATAATAATCCCTAACAGCGGAAAGGGAACATTTCGGCAGGATGCCGCGATGAAAAATACAAACCCGCAACAAAATGTAAAGGAGAACAGATAACTATGACATCATTCAAGTATGTAATCACAGATCCGGTTGGTATCCATGCTCGTCCGGCAGGCGCTCTCGTTAAGGAAATCAAGAAGTATGATTCCGATGTTAAGGTTCTTGCAAACGGCAAGTCTGCAGATGGCAAGAAGCTTATGAACCTCATGTCCCTCGGCGTAAAGCAGGGCAACGAGATCGAAGTTCAGGTTTCCGGCGGAGCAGAGGCTGACAACGCAGCAGCTCTGGAAGCATTCCTTAAGGCTAATCTGTAATTAGAATTATACGCGAATGGAAGAGGATGTCGATTCGACATCCTCTTTTTTAAGTGTGTGATATATCTATTGTTATAGTCCCTGATTCGTAACGGCTTAAGCCTGTACGCCGAGGTACTTGGAACTGTCGAAAGCGAGGATGCCTTCGCAGATCATCGGGAAGAAGAAGAGGCCGATGGCGAATCCTGTTCCCTTGCCGAAAGCCTTAGCCAGCTTGTATGCTGTAATGGCCATAGCGATGAAGTTTACGATCGGGATGAGAAGAAGCAGGCAGTAGAAGCCGTTGCCCCATGAGATCTCATACAGTGTAAAAATATTATAGAACGGAATCAGTGCCTTCCAGCTCGGTACGCCGGCTTTCTCGAAAAGCTTGTAGAGGATTACTGCTGTGAGGACAAGAATTGCGACGCTGAAGATGAGTGATGTCATTGACGGCATAGACA
>JAFWIM010000103.1 GCA_017514845.1 Lachnospiraceae bacterium | reverse complement strand
TGTCATGGCAGCAGTACTGCCCAAAATCTGTCATCCGATAAGTGCTAAAACTTCCTCCATAGAAAGCCCACACTCTCTCGGCCTCTCAATCACAACCGGACGCGCTCCCGTCTCCCGGCAGGCTTCCATTTTCTCATCAAACCCTCCTGCTTTTCCGCTGTCCTTCGTGACCATCCACGCGATCTGATACTGGCGCATCGTCGCGGCGTTCATCTCCTGTGAAAACGGTCCGACCATCGCGATTATATTGCGATAAGGGATTCCCGCCTGCTCGCAGGCCGCAATACCTGCCGCCGTCGGCAGCACGCGGACATAGAGCCTGTCGGCCGGAAACTCACGAAAAGCGCCAAGCTCCTTCGACCCCGTTGTGAGAAGTATCCTCCCCTCCGTCTTGGCAAGGTACGCGGCGGCGGAAGCCGCCGAGTCTACATAGACAGCATCAGAGCCTTGCAATAGCCCGCCCCTGATTTCTCCGTCATCGTCTGTCCTCACGAGCCGCACTAAGGAAACGCCGGTCCTTACCGCGGCAGAGCGGATGTTGGCGGACACCTCCACGGCATAAGGGTGTGTCGCGTCCACGACAAGGTCATACTGCAAATGCTCATCTGTACGGTCATCACTTTTCCCGTCCGATTCTTTTTCCAAAAAAAGCCGGACCATTTCCTCCTCGTCCAGCCTTCCAACAATGACCTTGATGCCGTTAATACCGGCCAGTTCGTGCGCGCCGACGCTCGTCGCGACACTCACTGTCACGCTATGCCTGTCTTTATGAAGTTCCGAGATTGCCTGCGCGAGCATGCGGCCTTCGGTCGTCCCGCCAAAAATCAATATATTCATGCGCATATGCCTCAAAGAAATGTGCCTGCACCAACAAGGCAGAGACACTCTAACCTTCATTTTACACTTGTGAATATCCCCGACCTGTCACCATGAATCCGTTCGTGCGTACAGTATCGCTGTTGCCTATAAACACAGTCGTAAACATGTCGACCTGTTCGTCTTTCAACTGACTCAGCGTCATAATTTTGTGTTCCTGCCCCTCTCTGCCGATATTGCGTACCCAGCCGCAGACCGTGTCTGCGCTCCGGGTTTCAAGCAGAATATCGCAGGCCCTCATAAGGTAATCTGCCCGTCTCCTGGACGACGGGTTGTAAAGAACTGTCACAAAATCTCCTATGGCTGCGGCACGAAGCCTCTTCTCAATGATCTGCCAGGGGGTCAGAGCGTCAGACAGCGAGATGACACAGTAATCGTTCGTGAGCGGAGCACCTAGAACGGCCGCTCCTGAGTTTGCAGCTGTAAGACCGGGTACAACAATGACATCCACGTCCGGATATTCAGGAAGCAGCTGCAGGATCGGTCCCGCCATACCATAGACACCTGCGTCGCCGCTGCAGACCATCGAACACGTCCTGCCTTCCGCCGCATACGCGAGGGCAAGACGGCACCGGTCGATTTCCTTTGTCATCGGTGTTGTGAAATACTCCTTATCCGGATATATTTTCCTGACCAGTTCAACATAGACAGTATAACCGCCTATGATCTCAGATTCTTCAATTGCCTGTTTTGCGTCACCGGTCATGGCAGCCTCACTGCCCGGACCGATGCCGACGACATATAAATTCGCCATAATAGTTCCTCTTGAGCACTTGCCGAAATCAGTAACTGTTCAGACAGGCTGTTCTTATGTTATGTTTCAGGCGCAAAGCATTCATCTTCGTGAGAAAAACATTGTAGGTCCGACTGAGAGATCAAAAAAGCGTGAGCTTTTTTCGGCTCGCAGGGAAGGACCTGCGTTTTTCGATGAAGATGATGTTTGCGCCGGATTCTAAAGTCGAGTCCAGCCCGTCTGAACTGTCATTGAAATCGTACTTCCCAGTTAAGATCTGCCTTTCTCCGGGCAAGCGCGACGGTCACGCCGCCCCTCACTCTTTTTCTGCATATAAGCTCGGCTGCATAACCGATTGCAGACCCGCAGTCAGACTCACCCGCAATACCACACTCGGATCCAGTCACAACTCTGTTCCCCGCGCCACAGAAAAGGGCGCTGCTTGAAGCCGCTCGCACCGCCGCTCTCTCGCAGACATTGTCGACGCCTGTAACCGACTTTACAAAATCCGAGCCGGTGAAGCCTCCCGGCACTTTGCGAAGCTCCTCCGCGGAATACGTGAGGAAAGGAACCCTATATTTTCGGGACAGCTCTTTTATGCCCTCCTCTTCTGCCTTGAGATCAATGCTGGCTAAGGCTGCCAGGGCTTTGGGGGAAATAACATTTTCCCTGAGCGCTTCCAAAACCGCGTCTTCGATCTCTTCGGCCGGCGTTCCCCGCCTGCACCCGATACCGACGCAGACGACCCGCGGGATAATGCGCAGCTTTCTCATACTATTCTTATCAGTCGGGGCAGACAATCCATCAGTCCTGCAGTCAGCGCAGGCATCCTCACACGAAACCGTACACACTTCATCGCGGATCGTGATGCACACCGACGCCTTATCAAAACTGCCATATTCAACGCCACACGGCACTTCTCCGAAAATCTCAAAATCGCTCCATACAGGCACGATTCCGCCTCTCAGCAGAGTTCCGGATACTTCCCGGATCAGATCCGTATTCTCCACCGCGCAGTTCATGCGCCTCGCCCAGTCGTCAAATGCGAACACACTGTTTACGTCAGTCGCTGTCGTAATCACGGCCTGCCCGCCGGTGATGGAAGCAAGACGTAAGGCGAGTGCATTTGCACCTCCGAGATGCCCCGAGAGAATCGGAACGACGAAGCGGCCTGTCTCATCGATGACCACCACGGCCGGGTCCGTCGTCTTGCTCACTATATGCGGCGCGATCGACCGCACGGCAATGCCGGCAGCGCCAATAAAAACCAGCGCGTCACTCTCACCGAACACTTTCCCGGTCCAGTCAGCGGCCCGCACATATGCACAAGGCTCCGGAGCCCGCAAAGCCTTTTCGCCAAGGCATTCCGGCTCAATGTCCGAAGGCAGCGGCCGCTTTCCGCACCGGACAAACTCCGCCTGTTCACCGCCATTATTCAGCTGCTTTGTGATCTTCACAGCGAGAGCCTCGCCCCTGTCAGTGAACGCAGTCAGTGAAATCTTCATTTTTCCCTGATCTCGATTTTATAATCTCCGCCGTAGAGGCCGAGCATGAACAGTTTATTTGCGCCGAAATCGAACTCTTCAATGGCTACCCGGTCACGCTCCGGCGTCACGACGAGAAGATCATGGCCCAGATACGTGTTGCCGCCTATCTTCGCGATCTGCCTGCCGCCGGTGGAAGCTGCGACCGCATAGTAGACGTCCGTCATGGCCCCTTTTCTGCTGTCGGCAAATCGCGGCTTGGCAAATGCATGCCTCCCGCTCACTCCGTCACTCACAAGGGACTCGATGACCGCGAAAGCCCCTTTCTTCAGCTTGTCCTTCTTCCCGTTCTGCGGGTAGAGGAAAAGCTCCGTGCGCACGACGCCCTCGTCCGCCGGGGTGTCGCTCACGCGCCGCACGCCGATCTTCTCACCGTCAATAATAGTGTCAAATATAAATCCTCCCTCGAGGAGCTCCAGAAGGAGCGACTCCTCGGCTTCGGGAAGTATAGCTTCAATTTTCTTTAAAAGTTCCATAACTGCCTCTTAAATCTGTTTTTATGTTTGTGTTTATATCTGTTTTGTATCTGTTTTCTTTCTGTACTCTGTCTCAAATGCCGGATCGTACAGCCTGCTTCTCTCATACACAGATCCTAAAAAATCACCAATCAGGATGAGCGCGGTCTTGCGAATGCCATTTGCACGCGCCGCCTCCGCCAGCGTCCCCACTGTGCAGTGAACGACCTTCTCCTCCGGCCAGGTCGCCTTGTAAACGATAGCCGCCGGAGTTTTCTCTGTGTATGCTCCGCCTGCAAGGAGCTCCGCGGCAACCTGATCCGTCATCCCCGCGGAGAGGAAAATGACCATCGTCGCACCGTGAGACGCAAGTTTCGAAAGGCTCTCCCGCTCCGGCACGGGAGTCCGGCCGGCGAGTCGGGTGATAATTACGCTCTGAGAAATACCGGGCAGGGTGTACTCAGCCCCAATGGCAGCCGCAGCCCCGCAGAAGCTCGAGACACCGGGCGTATCGTCGCAGCAAATGCCGGCTTCCGCCAGAAGGTCCATCTGCTCACGGATCGCCCCGTAGAGACATGGGTCTCCGGTGTGGAGCCGGACAGTTGTCTGCCCCTTGCCTTCAGCCTCCTCTATCCGCTCCATGACTTCCTCGAGCGTCATCTCCGCGCTGTTATATATGCTTGCGTCTTCTCTGCAAAGTCCCAGCAGGGCAGGATTTACCAGACTGCCCGCATAAATGACAACATTTGCTTCTTTGAGAAGTTCTGCTCCCCTTATAGTGATAAGATCCGGGGCTCCCGGCCCCGCACCGACAAAATGTACCATACTATTCTCCGACTCTGTTTTTTTACTGCATGCCCCCGCTCGAAACCCGAAGTACTCTGCAATTCGGACTCACCTCATGAGACCGGCATCGAATCACAATCTCCAGTCATCAATGATCTTCCCGGCATCCTGCGTCTCCCCGATAAGACCGTATACATTGGAAAACATGACAGCGCCGACTCTGTATTGACCCTGTGCGCGGTAATTCAAATGCTCCGATACCGCAGTGATGATCGACTCCGTCGTCTCCTCAAAGAGTCCGGCATCCTTCAATATCTCAATACAGGCATCCGTCGTCGCAGCCCTCATGAGGGCATGACAGATTTCCCTGCCGGCCCCGCACATGGCTGCATGTGCAGTGATAATTTCCGTGCGGCAGTCTGCGATCCGGCTGTGCGTGTTCATAATGCCGCCGGCGAGCTTTACCAGCTTTCCGATATGACCGACGATGAGGACATCCTCAAAGCCTGCCGCTCCCGCCTCATCCAGCGCGTCGCCGATGAAGTTCGAGCATGTCACGACCGGCACGTTCAATCTGTCTATCCCATTCTCTGCGGCCCAGCCGGTTATGTAAGTAAGACCGTAGTTTCCGGGAGTCAGAATAAGTCTCCTTTGTCCCATTGCGGCTTTCTGCCTGATCTCCACAGCGATGGAGAATTTCAGAGCAGAAAGACTCATGGGCTCCACGATTCCACTCGTGCCGAGGATGGATATACCTCCCTCAATGCCAAGTCTCGGGTTAAAAGTCTTCTCCGCAATCTTACGCCCTTCAGGCGCATAGACAGTAATTTCGATCGGACCGTCATATCCGAGGGCATTAGCTGCGTCCGTGACCGCCTCGCGGATCATCTTCCGTGGGACCGAATTGATCGCGGCAGCCCCGACCGGCTGGTCAAGACCCGGCAGAGTGACGCGGCCAATGCCGGTGCCGCCGGTGATGGATATAAGTTCGGCTGCATTTGCACTTTTGTCAGAGATGCGCTCGGCCGAATTTGCACTTTTGATAGAAATGTGACCGGCTGGACTTTCACTTTCTTCAGCATCCGGTATAGATGCTCTGGCATAAAT
>JAFWIM010000102.1 GCA_017514845.1 Lachnospiraceae bacterium | reverse complement strand
CCGGTGCCGGTCAGTGGGGCACAGCCCTCTCCATGGCCTGCTCCTTCTTCGGCCTCGA
This sequence comes from Lachnospiraceae bacterium, assembly GCA_017514845.1. Lineage (GTDB taxonomy): Bacteria > Bacillota > Clostridia > Lachnospirales > Lachnospiraceae > Chordicoccus. Next base: position 22,853 of record JAFWIM010000102.1, on the reverse strand, counting down.
CTGCAAGGTCTACATGGTCAAGGTCTCCTATGAGCAGAAGCCGTTCCGCCGCGAGGTCATGCGCACGTACGGGGCGGACGTGACCCCGTCCCCGTCCAATACGACGGAGATCGGCCGCAAGATCCTCGCTGCTCACCCGGGCACAACAGGGTCGCTTGGCTGCGCGATTTCTGAGGCGGTCGAGGTGGCTCTTTCAAATGACGGCTACCGCTACGTCCTCGGCAGCGTCCTCAATCAGGTCCTGCTGCATCAGTCGGTCATCGGTCTTGAGACCAAGGCTGCCTGCGAAAAGTTCGGCATCAAGCCGGATATGATCATCGGCTGCGCGGGCGGCGGTTCCAATCTCGGCGGCCTCATCTCCCCGTTCATGGGAGAGAAGCTCCGCGGCGAGGCTGATTACGAGATCATCGCTGTAGAGCCGGCATCCTGCCCGAGCTTTACAAGAGGAAAGTATGTCTATGACTTCTGTGACACCGGCATGGTCACACCGCTTGCCAAGATGTATACACTTGGCCACGATTTTATTCCGTCCGCGAACCACGCCGGCGGTCTTCGCTTCCACGGCATGAGTCCGGTCCTCTCGCAGCTGTATCATGACGGTTACATGAAGGCGGTCGCCGTTGAGCAGACATCTGTCTTTGAGGCAGCCGAGCTGTTCGCCCGCACAGAGGGCATTCTCCCGGCTCCGGAGTCCAGCCATGCGATCCGAGCTGCGATTGACGAGGCTCTGAAATGTAAGGAGACCGGCGAGGAGAAGAATATCATATTCGGTCTCACCGGCACCGGTTACTTTGACATGGTGGCTTACGAGCAGTTCAACAACGGGACCATGACAGACTACATTCCGACGGACGAGGACCTTGAGAGAGGGTTTGCGTCCATTCCGAAGTTCGATATCTGATCCGATTACGCAGCCGTTCAGACGGGCTGAACCACAGTTTCTGAAAACCGGCGCAAACATCATCTTCATCGAAAAACGCAGGTCCTACCCTGCAAGCTTGGGGCTGTCGTATTAGACGGTGTCACCACTATATATGGCAGACATTTGCAAATATCGTCTGCCATATATAGTGGTGGCGCGCCTTAATGCGACAGCCCCGATCTTTCGGTCGGACCAGCAATGTTTTTCTCACGAAGATAGATGCTTTGCTGCCGATAACTAACTACAGGAACAGCCCGTCTGAACGGCTGCCTGCTGATGACCGTCTCCAATTCGCGCCTCAGTGCACGATACTCTTGATTATGGAACACTCCCTCTGCTATAATTGTCAACGTTCACTTATAGGCTGTAGACAATTTCGGTATTTTATAAATGAAGCTTTTGAAAAAAAACGACACCAGAGTGATAAAGGGGGCTGCAGTCATCCTGATGCTCATGCACCACATGTGGGCATTTCAGGAAAGGATCGCCGACGGCGGTCTTAAGGGCCTCATACCTCTCGGAAACACATATCTTTTTGTATTTTTAGGGCACTTCGGAAAAGTATGTGTGCCTCTGTTTTTCTTTCTTGGCGGCTACGGTCTTGCGAAACGATATGAGGGGAGAAAGTTCGACGCACTGGGCAGACTCAAAAAACTGTATCTTTCTTATTGGAAAGTTTTCGTCATTTTCATCCCGATCGCCTTCCTGTTTTTCGGAAACCAGGGTGTGTACGCGGCGGATGCCTCGTTCTGCGGGCGCTATAACGTATTTTCAGTCAGGGAGCTGGTACTCAACTTTCTGGCTATTCTCGATACCTACAATTATGAGTGGTGGTTCCTGCGCTGCTATATGCTGATGATCCTGTGCTTCCCGCTCATCAGATATGCCGCGGGCAAATGCAGTCCGGCCGCGAAATTCCTCATCATCCTCATTATCACGGTGCTCTTTGGGAAAGTCTTCCCTGACGTGTGGTACGCGTTCATCGGTGATGCCCGGCAGGGTAATGTGATCTACGATTCCTTTTTCTGCATGGGAGAACCGTTCTTCGCCTGCTTTGTGATGGGGGTCTTTTGCGCGGGCAATGATCTGCTGGATAGGATCTCCGCATTTTTGGACCGCGCCGGCAGATTCCGTGCGGCAGCTGAGATCCTGCTCATCCTGACAGTGATCCTCGTCCGTCAGGTCCTTCTCAGAAAGTACTTTGATTTCCTCTACGCGCCTCTTCTTAGCGTGATCATCTCTGATCTGGCGCGCAGACTTCCGGCAATCGGGAAAATATTTGAAGCATTTGGGCAGGAAAGCACAAATATATGGTTCATTCACTCGTTTTTCTGTTATTATTTTTACGGAATAGTAAGAATTGTCATTGCGACACATTGGGCGGTGCCGTCATTTGCAACACTGGCGGTCATTTCGTACGCCGCAGCCAGGCTGGTCACGATCTTCTGGCAGAAAATATCATCGCTGCGTATCTTAGCAGCGTCGCGGGATCAGAGGTCCGGACAAGCGGTCGGGCGGCATGTGTGAGCAACGAAGAACATACGAGGGTATGAAAAATGAACCCAATTTTATATATAGTGATTCCCTGTTACAACGAGGAGGAAGTCCTGCCGGTCACATTCGGCATGTTCAGGGACGAGATTCGGGATTTGATCGCAAAAGGCAAGATCAGCAGCGAGAGCAGAATCCTGTTTGTAGACGACGGGAGCAAAGATTCAACATGGCAGATCATTTCGTCTCTGGCCACTGAAGATCCTGTGTTCACCGGCATTCGTCAGAGCCGGAACAGAGGTCATCAGAGCTCCGTGCTCGCCGGGCTCATGGAGGCCAAGGACCGCGCTGACATAGTGATCTCCATCGACTGCGACGGGCAGGACGATGTAACTGCCATGGAGGACATGGTCGATGCCTACGCGGACGGCTGTGATATCGTGTACGGCGTCCGGTCCAACCGCGAATCGGATACGTTCTTTAAGCGTTCGAGCGCGCAGCTCTACTATAAGCTCCTGAATGCCATGGGAGCGGAAGTCGTTTACAACCATGCGGACTATCGGCTGACATCGTCGAGAGTCCTCCGGGAGTTCGCGAACTTTAAGGAGGTGAATCTGTACCTTCGCGGAATGTTTCCGCTGGTCGGATTTAAGAGCACCAGTGTTTATTATGAGCGTCATGAGCGCCTTGCCGGCAGTTCCCATTATTCGCTGGCTAAGATGCTGGGACTTGCCTTCGACGGCATTACCTCGCTCAGCATCAAGCCGATCCGCATGATCGCCGCGATCGGAGCCATCATGTCGTTCCTCAGCTTTATCGGCATCATCTGGGCAGTCGTGGACCGCTTCATGGGCAACACTGTTCCGGGCTGGGCCAGTACGGTGGTCATCATTTTCCTGACCTGCGGTCTGCAAATGCTGTCTCTCGGAGTCATCGGTGAATACATCGGAAAGATTTATATGGAGAGCAAGCACAGGCCGCGCTATATCATCAGTGAAAAGACGTATGATGACGCAAAGAAATCGCCCGGTGACAACAACTGAATATAATTTCATGCAATAAATGAGGGCTGCCGTAATCCGGCGAGTCCCGACATACAGCAGACTTTATCGGTAAGTGGCTGCTGTATGCAGGGACGTCGTCAAGTACGACAGCCCAGCTGTTATCTCAGTGGAGAAGCCCTTCGAGCGAGGCTTAAATAAACCACAAATATTTAATCATCCACGTCAAAGGCTTCAAGTCCCTTCTTTACCGTCACCTCGGAGTCCCCGTGCTTCACCATGCTCATGGTCAGGAACGCGGCCGTGATGAAGAACAGCGAATACGGGAAAAGCGTGCCGTAGCTCACATGGTTCATCAGCCAGCCGGCGACGATGGGGGTCACGGTCTGGGCCGCCATGCTGAATGTATAGTAAGTTCCGGTGAATTTTCCGATATCGCTTCCCTTACACATCTCTACGACCATGGGCAGAGAGTTCACATTGATCGCTGCCCAGCCTACACCGATCATGACGAAGATGACATAGAGGATCGGGCTGAACTGATTTGACAGCAGCGTGTATATGAAAATCAATGCAAATGCGGCGATCATGAGAGCGATTCCTCCCAGGATCGTTTTTTTTCTGCCTATTTTACCTGCCATGGCACCGGCGGGAATGTAGGTTATGATCGCGCCGACTGTCGCTATGGTCAGGCATAAAGACGAGCTTCCGAGGGCCATGTTCCACTGCCTGCTGGCGTAGGTCGTGAACCAGGTCTCGACCGCATTGTAGGAGATGAACCAGAGGGAGACGGAGACCAGAATGAAACCGAGACTCTTCTTTACATCTCCGGGGAGTTCCTCGTTGCCGGATTCGTCTGTCTCGGTGAGGTTTTCTTCCGGGTGTGCGGCTTCGTATTCCCGCATTTTGGCGGAAAGGGTCACCTCGTCGACCGTGAACATGACAATTGCCAGTGAGAGCAGCATGATCCCGGCGACGATCGCAAAGAGCAGGAAGTAGTTGACGTGGTCAAGACCCGCCGTGCGCTTTTCCGAATACAGAAGGGTCGCGATGATGAGGTAAATGATGCCGCCGAGAGCGCCCATCAGGTTGATGATTGCATTTGCGCGGCTGCGCAGGGGCTTGGGAGTCACGTCGGGCATCAGGGCGACAGCCGGACTTCTGTAAGTGCCCATAATGATAAGAATGAGGGCGAGGACTGCGATGAATACGCCGGTGAGGACCTGATTGTGCGTGCCTGCATACAGGTTGTCGATGAGCGGCAGGAGCAGCATCGCGCAGACCGCCGCTATGGTGCCGAACAGGATGAAAGGCTTTCTTCGCCCCATGCGGGTATTCGTCCTGTCGGAAATGGACCCGAAGAGCGGCAAAAGGAAAAGAGCGAGCACGTTATCCGCGGCCATGATCATACCGGAGTAGGTCTCATTCAGATGGAATGTGTTGGTCAGAATGAGCGGGACGACGTTGTTATAGAGCTGCCAGAAAGCGCAGATCGATAAAAAGGCAAAGCCTATGCGGATCGTCTGATTGGTATTGAGCTTCATTGGAACCTCCCTGTGTCAACGAGCCGGCAGCAGTATACCTCAGTGTGCGATATCCCTGCTTTACAGGGGTGGGAAACAAAGATGAGATTTCCGGCCGGCCGCGTGGTGTTTCCTCCATTGTACCATACATTTTTCTTTTCATAGCGCTACCATACGGCCATTTGTGCTAAAATATTATAATCAGCGTATAATGGGAGGCTGCATTTGCATATGCAAAGCCCCCAGCGCTACTTTTACCATTGAAAGGAGCCTCATTCACATGGGAAATCAGTTATTCAGAAAAGAGAGCCTGGAGCGCATATCATCACCGGAGCAGCTGCATGACTATATGCGGGTCACCAGCCCCCGGATGTGGATGCTCTTGTCCGCAATTGCCGCGCTTCTCATCGGCTTTATAGTATATGCCTCAACGACTACGATGGAGAATACGATCGACATTAACGTTCTGGTAGATCACGGAGACATCAGCGCGGACGTATCCTTCTCGCAGCCCGATATAATCACGATGCAGATGCCGGTGCGCTTTGCTGACCGCACCGGATACGTGCAGGATATCATTCAGACCCGCAAGCTGTCGCTGGAGCTCAAGTTCGACAGTGATACCGAGCTGAAAGACGGCTATTATGTGATGGAACTTGATGAAGCGGACCGGGCACTTGAATATGACGCCGCCCCGACTGTATTTCTTACGGTAAATAACGGCATCGTCTCGACATATGATGACGGAGGAGGCTATATGAAGTTTTTCGAGGAGAACAGACGAGCTTCCATTGACGGGCAAAAGCTCACTGTCACTGACTGTGACATATATAACGCCGTGTTCATCAGTATCGCGACAGAGGACAGTGAGAACATACCTGACGGCTTTTACGGTGCTGAGATCGTGACAGAGACCACGAAGCCGATCAGCTTCCTGCTCAACTGATATAGAAAGGGGATTTCCCGCATGGCAGAGCAGCAAAAAGACAGAAAAACAGTAAAAGAGCCGCTAAAGTATCCAAAGGTGGCTAAAGTACCGGTAGTCATGCAAATGGAGGCACTCGAATGCGGTGCCGCCAGCCTGACTATGGTGCTTGCGTATTACGGCAAATGGATCCCGCTCGAGCAGGTCCGCCTTGACTGCGGTGTCTCGCGCGACGGTTCCAATCTTAAGAATATATATCTGGCGGCCGTGAGCTACGGCCTCGAACCGCAGGGTTACCGGATGGATATTAAATCTCTGAGAGATAACGGTACTTTCCCGTGCATTATCCACTGGAACTTTAATCACTTTGTCGTCCTTGACGGTTTTAAAAAGGAAAAAGCGATCATAAACGACCCCGCAAGAGGCAGGGTCGAGGTGTCCGAAGAAGAATTTGACAAAGCTTTCACCGGTGTTGTGCTGACATTTGTTCCGACCGAGGAATTTGAGCCTTCCGGCAAGCGCAAGAGCACGCTGGAATTTGCAGCCAGGAGACTTCGCGGAGCAGGACCTGCCGTGGCCTTTGTTGTCATGACGTCAGTCATCGGCTACCTGTTCGGAATCATTAACCCGGTCATGTCCAGGATCTTTTTCGACCGGCTTCTGACCGGCCGGGCTCCTGCCTGGCTGCACCCGTTTATTGTGGTCATGTCGCTCCTTGCGGCATTTCAGATCATTGTCGAGTGGGCGAGAGTCACATATTCTCTAAAGATCAACGGCAAGATGGCAATCGAAGGCAACGCTTCCTACATGTGGAAGGTCCTCCGGCTGCCGATCGAGTTCTTCTCCCAGCGCATGACCGGAGATATCATGCAGAGGCAGTACACGAACGCCTCGATCGCGAGCACTCTGGTCGGACAGGTGGCTCCGCTGGTACTCAACATATTCATGATGATTTTCTACCTTGTGGTCATGATTCGCTATAGCCCGGCTATGACCCTGGTCGGCATCACGTCCCTGCTTCTTAACATGCTGGTCGCCCGGTATATGTCCGAGAAGCGCGTAAATCTGACGCGCGTGCTCATGCGCGACGAGGGAAAGCTGGTCTCCGCGACCCTGGCAGGTATCAGTATGACTGAGACGATCAAGTCCTCCGGCGCGGAGGAAGGATTCTTCAGGAGATGGGCCGGATATCAGGCGTCAGTCAATACACAGAATGTAAAGTACGCGACGCTCAACGCGAAGATCGGATGGATTCCCTCATTTATCAGCTCACTGTCCAATTACGCAGTCATGTTCATGGGCATAATGCTTGCAATGAATGACAACTTCACCGTCGGTATGATCACGACGTTCCAGGGACTTTTAGCTTCGTTCATGGGACCGGCTCAGACTATGATCAGCGTCGGCCAGTTGATCCAGGAAATGCGCACCCAGATGGAGCGCGTGGATGACGTCATGGAATACCCGGACGATCCCATGATCAAAGATGAGGAGGTGCGGGATGATATCAGCTACGCAAAGCTCCTCGGAGACATCGAGATAAAGAACCTGACATTTGGTTACTCACGCCTCGGAAACCCGGTCATCTCGGATTTCTCCGCTCACATTAAGCCGGGCAGCCGTGTGGCTATTGTCGGCAGCAGCGGCAGCGGCAAGTCTACGGTCAGCAAGCTGGTCACAGGCCTCTATCAGCCGTGGGAGGGAGAGATCCTCTTTGACGGAAAGCCCATGGAAGCTTACCCGAGAGCGGTCATCACAGGCTCGATCGCCATGGTCGATCAGGATATCGTACTGTTCGAGGATACAATCGAGAACAACATCCGCATGTGGGACAGCTCAATCGAAAAGTTCGAGATCGTTCTGGCTGCCAGAGACGCGCAGATTCACGATGACATACTCCAGCGGCCCGGCGGTTACCAGTACAGACTTATCGAGAACGGCCGGGACCTGTCCGGAGGACAGCGGCAGCGTCTTGAGATTGCGCGCGCGCTTGCACAGGATCCGTCGATCATTATTCTGGACGAGGCGACGAGCGCCCTGGATGCCAAGACCGAGTATGAGCTGGTGAAAGCCGTGAAGGACCGCGGCATCTCCTGCATAGTTATAGCCCATCGCCTTTCCACGATCCGAGACTGCGATGAGATTATCGTTCTTGAAAAAGGAAAGATTGTTGAGAGAGGAACGCACGATGAACTGTATGCGCGGGGCGGTGCTTATACCGAGCTTGTCACGTCAGAGTAAGGAGGTCAGCGTCAATGGGTTGGTTTGACGAGCAAATAAAAGAGCGCCTTGCAAGCGATCAGGAGATCCTGGAGGATTCTTTTCTGCGTCTGGCCGGTGTTGTGCTGGATGAGAAAGCAGCCCAGCGGCTGCAGGATGAGAGACTGATTGCCAAAGAAGCTCTCGATTCAATTTTAAAATATTATCACGAAAAACCTGTCGAGTTTCCGGAAAAAGTAAAGAATATCGGAGATCAGCTGGATTCTGTTCTCCGCCCTACGGGTCTCATGATCCGCGACGTTGAGCTCACAGAAGGCTGGCAGTATGATGCCTACGGGCCTATGCTCGGTTTTTTCCGGGAGAGCGGGAATGCGGTCGCGCTGATACCGAATCCTTTAGGGGCATACTGGTTCAGCGATCCGGCATCGGGAAAAATGACTGTGGTGACAAAGAAGAACGCCGGACTGTTCGAGACGGAAGCCTTCTGCTTTTACCAGTCTCTTCCGATGAAACCTCTCGGGATCCCGGATCTGATTCTCTACATGAAGAAAAGTATATCTAACAGTGATTTTCTGCAAATCGCGGCTGCCACACTTGTCGTGACCCTGGTCGGAACGATCGAGCCGAAAGTGTACTCTCTTGTGACCGGAAAGATTCTTATGAATAAGCAGGCTTCGGTGCTTATCGGGATGATGGTATTTCTGGTGTCGGCTGCATTTGCATCCCAGATGCTCAGCATGGTGAGGAGCCTCCTCATGGAGCGCATCAATACGAAGACATCGCTGGCAGTGGAGGCCTCTGTCATGATGCGCATTCTTTCCCTGCCGGTCAATTTCTTCCGCAAGTTTTCGTCCGGCGAGTTGTCCAGCAGGGCCCAGTCGGTAAATTCTCTGTGCACCATGCTGCTTGACAACTTCATGTCAGTCGGACTCACGAGCCTTATGTCTCTCATCTATATCATGCAGATCTTCGACTTCGCGAGGGTCCTGGTCGTTCCGTCGATCATCATTATTCTTTCGACGGTAATTATCGGTATTGTCGCATCACTGATGCAGATCGATATCTCCCGCAGGCGCATGAAGATAACCGCAGAGGAGAGCGGCATGGCATTTGCGATGCTGAACGGCATTCAGAAGATCAGGCTGTCGGGCTCGGAGAAGAGGGTATTTGCCAGATGGGCACAGAAATATACCGAAGACGCGCGGCTGCAGTATAACCCGCCGCTGTTCATCAAGCTGAACAGTGTCCTGGTCACGGCTATATCCCTGATCGGCACGATCATTCTCTATTATCTGGCGGTCAGGTACGGTGTCAGCGTCAGCGATTACGTTGGTTTTAACGCAGCTTACGGCATGGTCATGGGCGCGTTCTCATCACTTTCCAGTATTGCGCTCTCGATCGCGGGTATCCGGCCGGTCCTCGAGATGGCGGAGCCCATTTTGAAGGCGGAGCCGGAAGTCGCTGCCGACAAAGAGATGGTCACGAAGGTGTCCGGCAGCATCGAGGTGAGCCACGTCTCCTTCCGCTATGAGGAGAACACTCCCTATGTATTAAAGGACCTGTCCCTCAGGATCAAGGCGGGAGAGTATGTGGCAATTGTAGGCCGCACCGGCTGCGGAAAGTCGACACTGATCCGTCTGCTCCTGGGGTTTGAGAAGCCGGAGACAGGGGCGGTGTACTACGACCGCCGCGACCTTTCGTCTCTCGATCCCAGATCGCTCAGAAAGCAGATCGGCGTCGTCATACAGAACGGACAGCTTTTCCAGGGAGATATTTTTTCGAATATAACGATCTCAGCGCCGCAGCTCACTCTGGCCGAGGCCTGGGAGGCGGCTGAGACCGCAGGCATTGCGCAGGACATCCGCGATATGCCGATGGGGATGCAGACCGTGATCTCCGAAGGCCAGGGCGGCGTCTCCGGAGGTCAGAAGCAGAGGCTCATGATCGCGAGGGCGATTGCGCCGAAGCCGAAGATTCTTATATTTGACGAGGCGACGAGCGCGCTGGACAACAAGACACAGAAGCAGGTGTCGGATGCGCTGGACCGCCTTAAGAGCACCAGGATCGTGATTGCCCACAGACTTTCCACTATCAAAAATTGTGACCGAATCCTGGTGATGGACAACGGGGCCATCATCGAGGAGGGCACCTACAATGAGCTGATAGACAAGAAAGGGGCTTTCGCCGAGCTTGTTGCGAGGCAGATGGCGTGAAGATAGGGATGGCTCTTTTCGCGTGAGGCAGTTCAGATAGGCTTTGACAAAGTTCCATAATTCGTCGCAAACATCATCTTCATCGAAAAACGCAGGTCCTACCTTGCGAGCTTAGGAAACGCTATGCGTTTCCTGATCTCTCAGTCGGACCTGCAATGTTTTTCTCATGAAGATGGATGCTTTACGACGAAAACGAACATTTAAGTTTCGCCTATCTGAACTGGTATTCACGCGAAAAGAGCCGTCCCTTGTTCGCTCACACTACTATAAAGGTCCTTTGGATTGCTTCGGCGGTTGCTTCCCGCAGTGATGCTTTCTCGGCATAGACCATCCAGTTCATTAGGCTTCTTTGAATTTCGGAGATGATTCGTTCAGCTTCTGCTTTTTTAATACCCATGTTCTTAGCTGATGTAAGAAGATCCAACCTGGATATTTCATCACGCTTCCCGTTTATAGTCATCTGATGTGTTCCGGTCCACATGCCATCAGGATTGTACGCATACGTCACATCATAGGCCGGAGAGAGACGCCATTGTCCTAAGCGATTCATGAGAAAAGAAATATTTTTCACATGGTCATCCTGATTTCTTGCCAGTACATTGAAAACCATCCGACGGAAAAACTGGCTGATTTCCGTATTGGAAAGTCGAAGCTGCCGCATCACTTCTGCAGCCTGCTCATAGCTGTATGCACCGGGCGAATTGAAGTCAAAATGTGCTATTCCACCCAAGGATTGCATATGAAATTTTGCTCCGGTCGCAGGATCGCGGTCGAAACGGCGGGTCATAAAATGACGGCGTCCGCTTTCTTCATGCAGCCGACATTCGTTCATAAGAATCCCTGCATCTTGTGCCATCCGATAGTAGGCATATTCGATTCGGGTGTATTGTGGCACATCGTCCCCTTCTTTGTCTCCGTTTTTGCTGACACCGTCAAACTTGATTAGCCAATATTCATATCCCTTTCCGGCATCAATCTGTCCGGAACGTATATCTCCTGTTTCTTCGTTCCAGGCAATAACCGCCTTCGCTCTTGCGCCACCGGCTGAGGTGCCTACACGGATGATTTCCTGCATGGCATTTTCACCGATGGCAACATGCATGTCCTCGCGGGAACGCAGTATCTCTGAAGCTAATGTTACAAGACGGTCAATATCAATGGAGGCTGATTCTGCCATGCTCGGTCCTCTTGCGGGTACGTATTCAAGAGCGCCCATGCCGCGGCTGCCGGTGTAACAAAGGCGTTCTACCGGGTCAAATGAAGCAGGACTTCTTCCCTGCTTTCGAAGCCAGGCATCAATTATCGCATTTCCGAACTTATCCGGCAGACTGTCTGCAAGAAGCCCCGGAAGACCATGGAAACTTTGCCGGGAAAGTTCCGGAAACGAGTACACACGTCTGGAGAGCGGCATAGCAATAGGCGCTACTTCAATTCCGGATGTGAGAAAGGCAGGCTCATATTCAAATGACCCGAGTCCGGTTTTATTGTCAAATAAGACTGTTCCGATTTTCGTTCCCCATAAGATGACTTCTGCTGCCGTCATTCTTCATCCCCCCATTTCCAACCGGATTGTGGTTGGACGGATGCTTTTGTTTTGCTTCTGACCCGTTCCCGTCTCTTCCCAAGTGCTGCAATTTCGCTTGGACGCGGGCCCTGCTCGGGGATCATAATTTCCAGGCTGGGAAGTTGTCCCAGTGCACGGAGCACATCAATCACAGTGGAAAAGGAAACATCTTTTCCTGTTTCCAGATTACTGATCGTTCGTTGGGAAAGATTTGTCATTTCAGCCAATTCTTTTTGTGTGGCAGGGATAGCGATACGTGCCGCTTTTATGCGGCTTCCTATTTCTGAAAGGACTTCATTGGTTGAGGAATAAAACGAGATTTTCATAAAATCACCTCCGGGAAAAGTATAACTAAAATAAATATAAAAAGCAAGATATTACATATTAAATCCATAAGTTGCATATAAAGAGAAAAATAATGCATATAAAGATATAGAAGAGGATGCTATAGGAGAATCGTAAGCAACTGTTCACAAAAACTTCACAAAAATTATTAGCACTCACTCTTGACGAGTGCTAATATAAGTGTTATATTACACCTAGAACAAAGGAAGAAGCAAATGCAAAACCCAAAGAATGCGTTCCTGAGTTCTCAAAAAAGTAATTAACACATTTACATAGAGGAGGTATATATTATGTTAATGCCCAGTATTTTCAGAACAAACGTATTTGATGATTTCTTCGAGGATCCGTTCAAGGACTTCACAAGGATGAACGCTGCGTCCAGACCGACACACGAGCTCATGAGAACCGATGTCAAGGAAATGGAGAAAGGCTTCGAAGTTTCTGTATCCCTTCCGGGAGTAAAGAAAGAAGATATCACAGCCGAACTTAAGGACGGCTATCTGACGATCACAGCAACGACAGGCACGAACAAGGACGAGAAGGACGAGGATGGCAAGTACATCCGCAGAGAAAGATTCTTCGGCAGCGCCAAGAGAACCTTCTACGTCGGCGAGGATGTCACTGAGGAAGACATCAAGGCTAAGTATGAGGACGGTATCCTGACACTGGATATTCCTAAGAAGGAAGCTCAGCCGGTTGTTGAGCAGAAGAAATTCATCAACATCGACTAACGCTGATTGAGAAATATAACCCTATGTGGGATAATGGAGACATCCCCGGGGAACTTATGGGCTGCATATCCAACGGGGTGTGCAGCCTTTTTTAAGATAAGAAAAGAGGAAAGTGGTATGGGAGCAAAACGGGATTATTACAGAGTTCTGGGCGTGGACAAAGCCGCGACTTCTGATGCCATCAAGAAAGCTTACAGAAAGCTTGCCAAGAAATATCATCCGGATGCAAATGATAATAATCCGCAGGCCGAGGCAAAATTCAAAGAAGTCCAGGAAGCCTACGACATCCTCAGCGATGAGGAAAAGCGGAAGCAGTACGACCGGTTCGGCTTTGCCGCCTTCGACGGAAGCGCCGGTCCCGGCGGTGGGAACCCCTTCGGCTCCGGCGGCACATGGCAGCAGTTCGGAAACGGCGGCTTCTCGGGATTTTCCGGCGGTCCGGGCGGCTCATATCATGAGTTCCGCTTCAATGGCAGCGACATGGACATCGATGACATCCTGAAGCAGGCTTTCGGAAGCGGAGGCTTCGGCGGTTTCGGCAGATCTTCCGGCGGTCAGACATACAGAAGCTCCGGCGGTTTTGGCGGAGGAAGGGCAGCGGGGCAGAGCTCCGGCGGTCCGGATAAGGACATCCCTGTGCGTGAGGGAGTATTGCTCCAGAAGGGCAGCGATGTCTACACCATGGTCCGCGTGCCTTTCGAGACGGCGGTCCTCGGCGGAGAAGTGCTTGTCCCCACACCGGACGGACAGGTCAAATGCAAGATCAAGGAGGGCACACAGCCGGGTTCGAAGATCAGACTGCGCGGAAAAGGTGTGCCCAGGCGGAACGGCAGCGGGCGCGGTGATGAGTACATCACGGTGGAGATTGCTGTGCCCCGCCGCATGAGCGCGGAGAAGAAGAGAAAGCTCAGAGAGTACGCGCAGACAACATGAGAAAGATAGCAGCGAACAGAGCTCGTCTTTATTCGGCTTTCATAGATTTGCATTGTCCGACAATGCAGAACAGGTAATCGAGTTGAGACGGGCTTTTTTGTGTGCTATTATGAGAGAAATACTATTCTATGAGTGCGGCATCGGTGCTGCACTCTCGCGATTTCACTGATCTGAACGTGAGGTGCCTATGAACATAAAGATACTGGAACTGATTGACGGAGCAAAACAGGCCGAAGGTCTCACTGTCGTGATCGATGTGCTGCGCGCATTTTCACTCGAAGTCTGTCTCTTTGCTCAGGGGGCGGAGAAAATCTATCCGATCGGCGACATGAACGAGGCGTTTGCCCTGAAGGCAGAGCATCCGGACTGGCTGCTCTTCGGCGAGCGCGGCGGGGCTATGGTCCCGGGCTGTGACTACGGCAACTCGCCGACAGGCATCGCCGGCATAGATTTCACAGGAAAGACGCTGATCCATTCGACCAGTGCCGGGACCCAGGGAATTGTGAACGCGACCGGCGCGGATGAAATCATCACCGGCAGTCTGCTGAACGCCCGGGCGATCGCGGAGTATATAAAAAAGAAGAATCCGGAGACAGTCTCCTTCTGTGCGATGGGCAACGCCGGTGTGCGCCGTGCAAATGAAGACGTCCTCTGCGCCGAATACATAAAGAGCATTCTCCTCGGTCATCCGATGCCCGACATTATGGAGCGCGCCCGCGAGCTTGAGTGGAATGGGGCGGAACACTTCTTCAATGAGAACACGCAGCATATTTATCCGAAGCCGGATTTTTTCAAATGCATAGAGGCCGACTCCTACGATCTTGTGATACGGGTCGATCAGGATGCGGACGGAAGATACGTGGCGACGAGAGTGTAAACCATGGGGCTGACGCATTATGCGCCGGCTCTTTTTATTGAGGCCCTCCTCATTTTCAGAATTTTATCCCCCCATGGGGCTTAAAATCCGCACTTTACTGCGGTAAAATGCTCTCAGACTAATGAGGAACATTGATCCTTTAGGAGGACCGCATATGCACATGGCAGACGCGCTCGTTGCGCCGGCAGTCGCAGGCACTATGTACCTTTGCTCGGCCGGAGCGGCGACATATTCCGTAAAAAAAGTAAGAGACATGGCTGACCCCAAAAAAATACCGGTCATGGGAATTATGGGTGCTTTTGTCTTCGCGACCCAGATGATTAATTTCACGATCCCGGGCACAGGCTCCAGCGGCCACCTCTGCGGCGGCATGCTGCTGACCGGACTTCTCGGACCCTGCGGCGCTTTCCTCACCATGATCAGCGTGCTGCTCATCCAATGCCTGCTGTTCGCGGACGGGGGGCTGCTGGCCCTCGGCTGCAATGTCTGCAACATGGCCTTCTACGGGTGCTTTATCGGAGCTCTGATCTGGCGGCTCTTCATGAAGGGCGGCATGACGCGCGGAAAGATCATCGCGGCATCAATCGTCGGCTCCGTGGTCACTCTGCAAATGGGTGCTTTCAGCGTCGTGATCGAGACCCTCGCGTCCGGCATCACTGAGCTCCCGTTCACAGCCTTCCTGCTTGCAATGCAGCCCATTCATCTTGCCATCGGCACAGTTGAAGGACTGATCACGGCAGCTGTCCTGTCCTTTGTCTATTCCGCAAGGCCGGAACTTCTTTACTGCTCTGACACTTCCGCAAGTGAGAACCGTCTCTCTGTAGGCAAGACTCTCGCCATCATCGGCGTGTGCGCGGCTTTGATCGGAGGCGGACTGTCGTTATTTGCATCCTCATATCCTGACGGACTTGAATGGTCGGTCGAGAGGATCACAGGCAGCACGGAACTGGATGCGGAAGGCTCCATATATGAAGCTGCGGGCAGTGTGCAGGAGACGACATCGCTCCTGCCGGACTACGCGTTCAAAGGCAGTGAGTCGGCGGCGGGCACGTCATTTTCAGGCATCGTCGGCGGCGCGATCGTAGCGCTCGTCTGCATCGGAGGATGCACCGCGTTCAGGTTTTATAAAAAGGCGCAGACCGCATAAGTTAGTGAATTATCTTGCGACATGCGCGGCACGATGAAGAATAAATCACCAATGAGCAAGATCAGCAGCGCAATAACTGAAATTCAAAGAATTGAAGATCTGCAGAAAAGAGACCAGTGGCTGAACCGAATTCACCCACTGGTCAAACTTGCGTGTACATGTTTTTACATCGTCTGCCTGGTCTCTTTCCATCCCTATGATATTCAGGGCGTGCTCTCCATGGGGCTCTACCCGCTCATTCTGTTCATGGCGGGCGACCTCAGCATAACCGACTGCCTCCGCAGAGTGCGCATCGTCCTTC
The DNA here is from genome assembly GCA_017514845.1 of Lachnospiraceae bacterium. Classification (GTDB taxonomy): domain Bacteria; phylum Bacillota; class Clostridia; order Lachnospirales; family Lachnospiraceae; genus Chordicoccus. The sequence continues at coordinate 6,660 of JAFWIM010000102.1, read as the reverse complement.
CCCTCGTGTGCCTGATCGGACTTTTCAACCCGATTTTCGACAGGACTCCGATGCTTCTTTTCGGGTTTGTCGTGAGGGCGGGGTTCGTGTCCATGCTCACCTTGATTTTGAAGGGCGTGTTCGCTGTCCTGTCTTCCTACATTCTGATCGCGTCGACATCCATAGAAAATCTATGTTACGCGATGAGTCTTCTTCATCTTCCCGGGATCCTGATTACCGAGATCCTGCTCATTTACCGCTATGTCGGGCTGCTGCTCAGTGAGACGGAGCGGATCACGCAGGCTTACTCACTGCGGGCACCAGGTCAGAAGGGCGTTCACTTTAAAGTGTGGGGGTCGCTTGCCGGTCAATTGCTTCTTCGCAGCATGGACCGTGCAAATGACGTCTTTGACAGCATGTCTCTCCGCGGCTACTCTTCGGATTTTCGATACATAAAGCAATATGTGAGATGGCGGCCTTCTGATATAATATATCTTGCGCTCTGGTGTGCTGTCTTCCTGTTTCTCAGGAACTTTCCGCTGCTTTTGCTGGTGGGATCACTGTTCATCTGATGTAACGCTGACGGCGCTCACCGCAATGGCCGGTGCGGAGACAAAAGAGTAAACAATGTTCAAAGACGCTTGATATGGAGTAAAGATGGGACAGATTGAAATCAGGAATTTGACATTTGCATACAAGAAGGGAGCGGATATTCTGAAAGATATATCACTCAGCGTGGCTCCCAACGAATCTGTCGGGCTGGTCGGCGCGAACGGCGCGGGCAAATCCACACTGCTCAAGGTACTTGTAGGACTGAACATGGGATTTAGCGGCAGCGTCATGATTGACAGCGTGCCTGTCGAAAAGAAAACACTGGCGGGGATTCGGCAGAAGACCGGCTATGTGTTCCAGGATTCGGACAGCCAGCTCTTTATGACGACTGTGGGCGAGGACGTGGCTTTCGGCCCGAGAAATTACGGGCTTTCTGAGAGCGAGGTCAGAGCCCGCACGGACGCGGCGCTTGCTGAGACAGGTATCACGCATTTAAAGGACAGAACAATTATGAAGCTCTCCGGAGGCGAGAAGAAGCTGGCCTCCATCGCGACGATACTCTCCATGGAGCCGGAGATCCTTCTGCTCGACGAGCCCTCGATCACGCTGGATCCGAGGAACCGGAGAAATATTATTAACATTCTGAATCGCATCCAGGCGACGAAAATTATCGCCTCTCACGATCTTGACATGATCATGGATATCTGCAGCCGCACGATCCTGATGGCCGGCGGAAAGATCATAGCCGACGGACCGACCGATCAGATATTGCGCGACAGGGAGCTGCTTGAAGGAAACAGTCTGGAGCTTCCGCTGAGACTGCAGAGTGGGAGTCGATAACACATGAAAAAACGGCAGAGTATGTTATAATAGACCCATATATTCGCGAGGAGGTGCAGAAAATGGCAGACCATACGCATGAACATACCCATGACGGGGGACATCTCGCTCATGAACACGGGCACTATCACTCCCCGGAGCACAAGAAAAAGGTGCTGAACAGACTCGCCCGCATTATCGGTCATCTTCAGAAGGTGAAGAATATGGTTGAAAATGATGAGGACTGCGCTGACGTTCTCGTCCAGCTGTCCGCTGTCAACTCTGCCGTGCGAGGCCTTGGGAAGGTGATCATCAACGAGCACATCACCCATTGCCTGATCCACGCGATGGAGGACGGTGACAGCCAGTCGATTGAAGATTTTCAGAAGGCTATTGAGCGCTTTCTGTGATGAGTGACAAAAAACGCCGCCCCCTGACTTCGCTGCAAGAAGCGCGATAAGTCAGTGGGCGGCGCCTTTTTTATTCTATTATACTACACGATCTACTGTCATGTTCGCAGGCTGCCTGCCAAGAAAGGAAGACAGGGCTTTGCACACAATGCCTCCGACGACTCCGACAGCGACTGCCTCGATGAGTCCCTGCACGCCTACGAGGGCGACGACGAACGAGAACGGGTTCGAGACGCCGAGGCTGTTCACCATGTTCTGCACATAATCTGTGTGGTAGAAGACCAGGCAGATATAACCCATGAATAACAGCGTGTTGAGAAGCGGAGCTGCGATGGAACCGACGAAGAGGCTCCATGTTCTCTTGTGGTCGAGCTTCTTTATCAGCGAGTAGACGACTCCTGTAAGGAAGCCCATGAGGGTGCGGGTCACGACGCAAAGGATGAAGGTGTGGATCGGGCTGATGCCGAGAAGCATGCTCGTCATCGCAGAACCTCCTGTGAGTGCGTCCTTGAAGCTCACGAGTCCGAATACGGCTCCGGTGATGGCTCCACCTGCCGGGCCGATGATGATGGCTGCCACTGCAATCGGCAATGTCAGAAAGCTCATGTAGAGCGGGCCTACCGGCACGCTGCCGAGTCCGATGGCTTTCATGACGAGCTGGATGCAGATGAGCATTGCGAGCTGCACGAGTGTGAGAAGATCATAGTTCTTTTTCATATTCAGTTTCCTCCTGCTGCTGTTCCGCCTTAGGCGCGGATACGGCGCAATTTCATAATAGCCGAAACGCCCCAAAAGTCAATAGAAGTCACAGATTGTTCAATTTTTTGAACAAGGACAGCGAAGCCATGTAATAGTTCAGACGGGCCGTAACCGAGATTCGGAATCCGGCGCAGGCATCATCTTCATCGAAAAACGCAGGTCCTTCCCTGCGAGCCAAAAAAGCTAACGCTTTTTGGTCTCTCGGTCGGACCCGCAATGTTTTTCTCACGAAGATGGATGCCCTGCTGCCGGAAGCAAAGTATAGAAACAGCCCGTCTGAACTGTTACATATTATCAATGCCGGAACTATCAGCACGTGAACTATCAACACCGGAACTATTAATACGCTATTAATACCGGTAATATCAATTCCGCTCAATTGACATAATGCTATTCCTGTGATAGCCTTAATTACATATGAACGAATATTCAAATGAAAGCGGGGGATCGCCATGGCTATAAATGATATTGAACACTGCGAACACACGGAGGTCCATGCCGAGACTGTCAGGGCGGTGCGGGAGCACATGCCGGCCGAGGATGAACTCTACGACCTCGCGGAGCTCTTCAAGGTGTTCGGAGACTCGACGAGGATCCGTATACTATTTGCACTCTTTGAGGCGGACATCTGCGTCTGCGATCTCGCGGAGCTTCTCGGTATGACCCAGTCCGCGATCTCGCATCAGCTCCGGATCTTAAAGAACGCCAAGCTGGTAAAGAACAGAAGAGACGGCAAACAGGTCATCTATTTTCTGGCTGACGAGCATGTGCGGTCGATCATCAATCAGGGTCTTGAACATATAGAAGAGTAGTAAGGGATGTAGGGTTCACCGGCTTTTGCACTGAGAATCGGCCGGCAGAGGCATCCCGAATGAACGGCAGCAGGAACGTAAAGTTCCCCGGTTCCCGCGACCAAAGCGGTGGCGCTACCAATTAAACAGCGTAAGACAGCAAGTATATCTCACATTGTATCGGACAGCCTGGCATGTCGTGCATGTGAGATTTTTTGCGCAGAAGGCTGGTCCTTCTGCCCGGTTTTCAGGAGACGTTTTATGGAATACAAGTTTGATGACCTGATCCACAGGTGGGAAGAACACGAGCTCTTTTACAGGGATCTCTATATGAAAAAGCAGGGAGATCCGGCGGCCTACAAAGAGTATTTAAAGTCGTTAGACGTCAATGATCTTCGAGACAGAGGCCTTACGGTCCCGGAACTTTTTGCGCCGTTTTCCGTGCTCGGGGAATACTCGATCATTTTTCCGCTGGCGGCAGATCTGTCTGTCTGGAAGCACAGCCGATATACGCCGTCCTACTACCATTCGCATGAATATATAGAGGTCGTCTGTGTCATGGAGGGCAGGGCAGTTAACCGGTTCAGCGATACAGAGAGTTATGAGATGGTGCCCGGCGATATCATCATCCTTCCTGACGGTACCCGCCATGCGCTGGAAGTTTTTTCGGATGACGGCATCGTGCTCAATATCATGCTGAAGAAGAGCACGTTCGAGACAGCCTTTTTCGATATACTCTCCAATGACAATCTGCTGTCGAACTTCTTCCAGGGTGTGCTGCGCGGGGAGAACAGAACGCCGTACCTGTATTTTTCCTGCGCGGACGACCCGGAGATCAGACAGTGTATCGAGCGCATGTTCCTCGAATATTACTGCCACCGCCACTATTACGAGATGATTGAAAAGAGCCTTGTGATCTGTCTCTTTTCCCTGCTGCTGCGCAATGCCGATAAATATCTCACGCAGGGGGAGAAGGATATGAGATATCGGATCTATCAGTATTTGCATAAAAGCTTTGCGAACGCGTCTCTCGAGGAGGCTGCCGATGCCTTCGGCTACCGCCCCGCCTATTTCAGCCGCCTCGTGCGCAGGGAGACAGGCCGCTCTTTCACGGAGCTCCTCACTGCCTACAGAATGCAGATGGCCTGCCGGCTCCTTCTGGAGAGTAATATTCCGGTCTACCAGATCAGCGAGATTGTCGGTTATCAGTCTCTGGAGCATTTTAACCGTACGTTCAAGGCGCAGAAGGGGATGCCGCCGTCCGAGTACAGAAGGAAAAACAAAAAGTAAAAAAACATCAAGTTTCCGGACAATACACTCACTGTTATCTTTCACTGAAAGAACGTAATATTATAATCAGAACACTGTCCATATATTCGAAATATCGCAGGGCTCACATAGTAAGGAGGGGTGAGCAATCAACGTGTTTCGCTGTGCATGGACGGAAAGGAGTGAGAGATGAAAAAGTTACTTAGTGTATTCTTTGCAGCCGTAATGACCATGTCCCTCAGCGCGTCAGTCTATGCCAGTGGACCCGACGCTTTTCCGGATGAGGAGATAATGGTGGAAGAAGCTGCCGAGGACGAGATCCTGGTGGAGGACACCGCGGAGGAGGTTGCTGCTGCGGTGGAGGACACTGAAGCCCCGGAGGCCGCACTGGCCGAAGATACAGCCGAAATTCTTTCTGAGGAAAATGAGGAGGAAGTCGGCAAGATCGCTCCGGTATATAAGTACAGAGTGTATGTGCCTGAGACATATACAGAGACTCAGAAATACCCGTCCGTCTATCTGATGCCCTATGACGGCTACAGCGCGGACCAGTATTTCGAAGACGGAATTGAGGCTGTCCTCGATGAGATTACGGGCAGCGATGAAGCTATCGATATGATCGTTGTCATGCCTGAGTATAAGGCCGGTGAAGATTACGTGGCCAAGCTCCCGGAGCTTGTAGCGGAGATCGAGAGCAATTACTCTGTCATTGCCGATCCCAATTACCGTGCTCTTCTCGGTGTGAACGTCGGCGGTTATATGGCGCTTGAGACGGCAACGATCGAGAGTAATAGTCATCCCGAAATCGCAAATCTGTTCCACTGCTTCGGCTCTCTCATGGGCGATTTCACAAGCGATGCCAATCCGTATCTTGGAGATAAGGGGTCTGTATACAATGATTTCGTAGCCGGTATGGACCGTATGGGCGGCAGAGGCAGCAACTTCCTGAGAAATAAGTTCTTCTACATCGACGCGCCGAACGGATCTGCCGACAGCACGGTCGCCGGCGGAACATCCGACATCGGCGCCGGGCTTGAGAAGAGATCGAATCCTTACTGGGCGTACGGAGGATCCTATTATCTCTACAGCACCCCGAACCCGAAGCAGGTGGAATACGCGATTCTCGACGGAGAGGAAAACGCTGAGTTTTATATGGAAGGCCTTCACCGGTCTCTGAACAGATTCAGTCAGAGATTTACGGAGAATCTTTTTACCGGAAGCCTCAGCTGTACGCCGCAGGCGGTGACGAGCGCAGATGATACAATTGACGCAGTGGTCAAACTCACAGTGAACAGCGGGATCGCAAGCTATGTCGATGAGATACCGGACGTCACTCTGACCATAAAGATGACGGATCCGCTCACGGGCGGCGAGCTCTACAGCACAAGCGAATCCCTCGGAACTCTCACTGCTGACCAGCAGGCAGAAAAGCACATCGCGCTCTCGAGCGACGATATGGCGGAAGGCCTTAACACGACCGTGTCGGCGAGCATCTCTCTCCTCGGCATGGAGCATGAGCTTGCTTCCCTCGATCTGGTAACGGTACAGGATATCGGCGAAGCGGATGATGAGAAACTGATCGACCTTATGGGCAACTGGTATTTCAAGGCCTATAAGACATATCGCAGGAATGACGCGACGGTCGTCGATCTCGACAGGATCGCTTACCTCACGCCGGATGTCTATGAGACATGGGGCACCGTACAGCCCTGCCTTGGCTGGTGGACAGGCGATTTTGACGCCTCCCTCGGCGGTCAGGATAATTACGGGGGCTATGCGTGGTACATTCGTACATTTGATGTACCCGCTGATTTCCCGACAGAGGATCTTACCATGGCTGTCGGCTATTTCGATGAAGCCAATGAGACCTATGTCAACGGTCACCTCATCGGCTCTTCCGGTATGCGATATGACATTGCGCCGGATAATGTCGGCGTCTATGACGGATCGAACCCGTGGGATGTCAACTGTGTATATCCGATTGAGTCTTCCGTCCTCAATTACGGAGGAACAAATACAATCGCCGTGCGCATCTGCAACTCCAGCGGTGGCGGCGGATGGTATGAAGGCCCGGTAGGCAT
>JAFWIM010000101.1 GCA_017514845.1 Lachnospiraceae bacterium | reverse complement strand
TCGCTGTCCCAGATAAACGTCGAATAGGCGAATTGGATCTCCGCTTTATGATCGACAACGAGCTGTTTCCAGAAAGCGGGTACAGATTCTCCTTGGCAAATAGAGTTTGTAGAAACAAAGGCTGCAGTAATGTGACTGACAACTGTCTCCATATACTCAATTGCTTTTTGATACCAGCAAATGACATAGTCAAGTTTGGATTCAGTTTCCCCTTTTCCAAATAAAATGACTACAAGAACAGCAAATGCCCCAAGGGTCAGAGTCCTGCGTGGAGAAAGATCCCCGGTGCAGCGGGTGCATGCGCCAGCGCTGGAAGAACAACGAAACCGGATCAGGGTAGCAGCCTACTGCCGTGTGTCCACAGACCATGAGGATCAGGAAACGTCCTTTGAAGCCCAGCAGACGCACTTCACAAACCTGATCAGCGGGAATCCCGGCTGGGAGCTGGTAGGCTTTATGCCGACGAGGAATCCGGCACACGGGCACAGACGCGAGAGAACTTTATGCGCATGATCGCTGACTGTGAGGCAGGAAAGATCGACATGGTGCTTTCCAAGAGCATCAGTCGGTGGGCCAGAAATACGCTGGATTCCCTGAAATACATCCGGAAGCTGAAAGCGCTGGAGATCCCGATCTTTTTTACCAAAGAAAGCATCAATACGATGGACGCGGGCGGAGAGGTTCTGGTCACCATCCTCGCATCCATTGCGCAGCAGGAATCAGCCTCCATCAGCCAGAACGTGCAGATCGGTTAGCGATACCATTACCAGGAAGGCAAGGTGTGCTCCGGTGTCCACAGGCTCCTTGGTTACAACCGTACGCCAGAAGGTTCCCTCGTGATCGTGCCGGAGGAAGCGGAGATTGTTCAGCGGATCTTCCGGGATTACCTTGACGGCTATTCTCCGAAACACATCGCCCGAATGCTGGCCGAAGAAGGGGTGGACGGCAATAAGACCACTTCCGGCGGCACAGTGTTTGAACGCAACTGGAATGATCAGGGCATTACTTACATCCTGAAGAACGAGAAATACAGCGGAGACTTGCTACTGCAGATATACTACACGGTTGATTTCCTGACAAAGAAGGTAGCGCCGAACAACGGCCAGCTTCCTCCGTATTTCGTGGAAAACAGCCACGAGCCCGTAATTCCGAGAGAAATCTTCCAGCAGGTGCAGGCGGAGATGGCGAGGAGAAGAAAGCACTGGCAGGAATTCAAGTATTATCACAGCAACGTGCTTTCCTCCAAAGTGGTGTGCGGAAACTGCGGCCTGCCCTACAGACAGGTGAAAACGACATGGCGCTGCGATTCCAAAATGAATAAAAGCAGGCACCCTGACGTCGAGTGCAGGAATGATTCCATCCGGGATGACAGGCTGCGCCAGATCATCGTGGATGCCTTTAATGCCCTGCCGGAACGAAGGGACGAGCTTGTCAGGCTGGAGGAGCGCCGTCGCTGGGGCGGGCTGGACAAGGCAGACGAAGTACTGACCAGAATGGAAACAGCGATGGATTCTCTGGAAGAGGAGATCCGTGAAGCACAGGAGGCTGGAAACACAGATGAAGAAGAGAACGCGCGAAAGCAGCTGGCAGAGGTCAGAGAGAAGTGGGCAGCCGCATCCGAGCAGAGAGCTGTTTATGCCGACAAAGCCCTTCATATCCGGGGCCTGCAGGATCGGGTCAGGGCGATTGCGGAAGGGAGCGAAGAGCGCCCCTACCGTGAAAGCCCGAACGGACGGTGCGCGAAACCGGATCTTTTCTTCCGGCTCACAAGACCGGGATATGCGGACGGTAGAGTGACGGAATGCTCCGACGACGATATTCTCCGGTTTATAGAAAAAATCGAAATCGGCTGGCAGACGGTCACGGTGACTTTCAAAGCCGGAATCAGCGTGGAGCTGCCAAGGGAAGCATAAGCAAGAAACACGGCCCGCAGCATGGGAAACCGGGAAAACCGCCCTGTGCTGCGGGTCTTTCTTTGTTTGGAGGTGCAAATAACCATAAAAACCGTGCTCAGACATCATGAAATGTATACCGTCCTCAAAGCCATGGTAGAGCAGCACTTCTTTGCTAAAACGACGCAATAATCTGGGCAGAATCGCAAATAAACCGGGGGTTTCGTTGCCGTATGTAGGGGCTGTCCTTATGCTTGGTGAGTGGGTGGATTTTCACTGGGAAGTAGACGGACAGACCTACAAATACAGCATTTCCGGAGGCAATTTCGTCAGCTTAAAGCAGCTTATTGAGGTGCTGGGGATTGTAGAAAGTGACGATTTCGGGAATGTGCAGACAGATTATGGCATGAGTGGAACAGAAGAGGCAGTAAAGGAGTTTGTAGCAAACGTGGAGAATGTTGAGTTTTCCACGCCTAGCCTTATGTCTGTGAACAAGGTAGAAAAGAATACAACGGTAGGGGCTATTGTAGAAAGCCTTGGGTTGTATATTCAGTATAGTGCGGAGCTGACGAAGGAGCAGATTGCAGAGATTAATGCGCAGACGGTGGAGGCCGGGGACTGGGCTCTGATCAGTATACTCCCGTTTGATACGGAAGAAAGTCTGACAGTCACAATGAAGACAGGAGAGGTTTTCACAATAAGAGTAACCGATGCTCAGGGAACTGAATGGTATGATGCGGCGGATACCCGGTCTGAGGGCATAACGATTAATCTGTATGATTACGGACCGGACGATCTTGATCATGATAGTAATAGCCCCTCCAATCCTTCAAATCTTGGCATAAATCAATATAGCGACTTAAAGTTTGTCGCTTATGGTGGCAGTGTAGGAACGGGTATAAATAATTTTACCGGCAGTGCACCAAATGAATATGCCGCACAGGGGATTGTTGCAAATCGTTTGGGTGAAGACGGCTATCCGACTCTTAATTCTAATCATTCTTATCAGAGCCTTGCATATTTATTTGATTCCTCTTCAAGGGAAGGGAAGACAGTATACAGTGATGTGAATAAGCTGTTATGGGCTTATGGCGATGGATATCAGTACGACAGTAATGCTCGTTATGCGTACTTTGATACGGATATAACTCAAAACCCAGATAAAGAGTTTGCTTTATATACTGGTACTTATCTTGAGGAAGGTGTTGATCAGCAAAATCCATTTAAAATAGGTTTCTTCCCTTTCAATGACTATGATGATGACTATCACTGCATACATGGCAAAGAATTTAATTGGCAAAATTGTGCGGCAAATAGCAATTATAATACCAGATATCAAATAGGACACTATAACCATCATTTTGGGATGACGATGGACGCAACTTTTGTGTATGACAGCACAAAAGACATGACATTTGGCTTTAGCGGCGATGATGATATGTGGGTCTTCGTAGATGATGTTTTGGTTCTGGATATCGGAGGCATTCATAATCCTATAGATGGGGCTATCAACTTTAAAGGCAGTAATGGTGATGGGAGTGTTTCTGTTACGGCTCCAAGCGACAACCATGATGCAAGAAAAGCTGTTGAAGGTCTTAGTATTGCTCCTGATACTATTGCTAAAGCTTTTCAAAATGTTGGAAAGACGTGGGACAATTCTGAAGGATCATATCATGAAATCAAAGTTTTTTACCTTGAACGTGGTGGTATGTACTCCAATTTAGGGCTCACAATCAACCTGCCTGTTGTTCCGAGCGGTAATGTATCATTGGACAAAAAGAATAATGATAATGAAGCGCTCGAAGGAGCAGAGTTCACGCTTTATAAAGACCCGACATGTGAAGATCCACTTTCCTTCAAATCTGAAGATGCGATGGTAGTTTCAAATGAGAACGGTGTTATCACTTTTTCAGGTATTCCTGTTGGGACATATTATATGAAGGAAACAGGGACACCGGTTGGATATGAGGAAAAACCTACAGTTTATAAAGTGACTGTTGTAGGTAAAAATGATACCGTAAACCACTCGAAAATTGAGAAACTGGACGGCACTCCGGTTACGGAGATAATAAATGATAAACATCAGATCCAACTTTCTCTTGAGAAGGAATGGATAGGTGGTGAGCCGGATGGCGCAACTGCGACATTTAGACTGAGAAGAATTAAGACCTATAAAAGACCGGCAGAGGTTACGTTGAACGTATATCGCGTTAAGGCAATAAATCCAGGGGATGATAATGACTTTAGCGATCTGGAATTTGATTTTGCATCACTGGATAGAAGGCATACAGGCACTTATGCAGGAAATCAGACAGTTGTCGTGAACTGGCATTACGATCCAGGAATGGGTGATGAATGGAAAACAGGAGCTTATTCGATTAATGGTGGGGAGATACAGTATCCTGATTCCTCAAATATTACAACAAGTCAGACGTACATGTGGGGCGGATACAGGGACGATACATACGTCAGCCTTCCGGTTGCTTTGCCATCGTATGGTGTAGTAAACCTATATATAGGTGACGGCAACATGGGTGGTAGCTACAGCCAATACCGAGTCAGCGTTACCTCCGTGAATGGGACTCCGCCGTCAGATGATCCTTCAACGTATGTGACTGCAACTGAAGTTGATGATAGTTTTACCGGAGAGGGACTGGAGAAAACTCTTCCCGATACACAAACCGGTTGGTCCTGGACCTTCCCTGCTCAGGATTCTGCGGCTCTTGTCAATGGCGTAGTGGAAACCTATTATTACCGTATCGAAGAGGTAGGCTCAACCCACGGTTATGAGACAGTTTATCTGGATGGTGATGGGAATGTAATACCGAAGACAGATTTATCGCCGTTGAACATGAATGAAGACGGCACTCAGACGATCTGCAATATCAAGAAGACGAATGTTCCCATTGACAAGACGTGGGTAGATGCCGAAGGCAGCGAGTATACGTGGACAGCCACCTTCGAACTGGAAGAGCGGGAGGTTCATGACAGCGGTCCTACATGCAGCGACGCGAACACCACGCACTGGCGGAAAGTCACGGGCAGAGACCCGAAGACCATCAGCAGCGGCAATAATGAACCGGCAAGATCTTTTACAGACCTGCCTATGTATCGCAGGTACTCCAACGGCGCGGTTTACAGGATCATGTATTCAGTGGATGAAACTGCCTATGAATTAAAGAAAAATGGTGTGACGGTAAGTAAATGGGACAATGAGAATGGCGTGACGGTCGGACACTTCTACTCGCCGCAGTTCCCTCATGATGCCGGCGACGCAGACGATGAATCCGGCATTGACCCCAACAGCAGCTTATTCTATCATGTCCTTGTTGAGAACCATATCAGCAATGTGACGGTTACGGAAAACCTGACAAATCTGTATCTGCAAAAGACCTGGGATCCTGAGGATCTGGAAGAAGCCGGAGTTGCGGAGAAGGATGCCTATGCTGAGTTCCAGCTTCTGCGCTATGAGACGCGCAAGTTCCGGACATATAATGAAGACGACACCAGTTATACAGAAAGCTCCGGTTGGACAGTGGCGGCAGAAGATGTGGGATTTACGAAAGAACGGCACATTTACACGCTCACCAAGGATGACAATAACTGGACACAGCTCATTAACAATCTGCCCCGGGAAGCCGTCAGCGATATACAGAACCATGAGCAGACAGTTTATCACTATACATACTACTTTGTAGAGATGGATTGCTATCCCACCGACTTTGCTGTCACATTCACGAACGATGTCGGAGACATAAACCATCAGATCGGTCAGAGTAACCAGACGGTTGTTGCAGTGAACAAGCCGATACCGCCGTTTTATGTACAGAAAGTCTGGGACACTGTCCCTGATGCTTCCGGGTATCCGGCGGTCAAGTTTGATCTGTATCAGGTGCTGGGCAATAATGTGAGCGGAGCTGCGATTTTTACTGACGGAAGCGGTACTTCATACAGAGGGATTACTCTGGATGCCGGCAATCATTGGACCTGGAAATGCCCGGTGGTGCTGCCGACCGAGGTCAGCGGACAGACGGCAAGCTATTATGCAGTGGAGAATCCGAGCGCAGGATCAAGCGGTTCAATTAAGTGGAAGATTAACGGATATTCAAGAAATTATAACTCTGAGACTGAACAATACGAAGCAGATGCCGATGGGACCCATCCTGCCGAAGTCCGCATCACGGGAAACGAAGGAACATTATTCATTCACAATCTGCCGGTTGAGGCGGTGACGATTTATAAGACGGATGTGGAGAATCTGAACAGCGATTAGTTTCATCCGCTGCCCGGTGCAATCTTCAAGATTAAGAGGTATAAGAGGGCCGACTATCAGGAGCTGGACGACACTTGGACAGAACCTGTAATCGATGATACTGTGGCGAGAACCGGGACTTTCCAGTTCACGAATCTGCCGGCTGGCTACTACAAAATTGAAGAGGCGAAGTATCCCGGCGGATATATCAAGACGATTGATGGTATTAAGTTCCGGATCGAAATGAATGAAACTACCAGTCGCTTGGAAGTTCAGTTAGAGAATGCGGCGAATACGGTGAGCAACCCAGACGGCCGGAGTGTTCTTATCGGAAATACTCCCGGTGCAGCCCTTCCTAATACCGGTGGTCCGGGAACGACAATAACTTACCTCATTGGTTTGTTGCTCACAAGTATTGGAGCAGTTCTAGTAATGCTGCGGAAACGAAAATACAGTCTTTAAAACAGAAATCGTAAAAATGAGAGATCGGTAGAAATACCGGTCTCTTTTATTTTATTAAGAAATTCTAATAGAACGCTAGTGGATTTATCACTTATAAGGCTGTAAAATACTATTAATAGTGACGTTGCACATGCCTTCTGACCTGACTTGACATTTTAGCATAATAGACAGGACGTCTTTTTTTGATTTTTCAGGCTTTTATTGGGCAGACAGGTGTGGGAAATGTCTGTTCATTGTTGACTAATTGTTGACCGATAATCCAGCATTCAGGGGGACAGCATGAGACATATAATAGTATGGCTTGACGGGATTATAAGTAAACATAAGGCGCTTAAGCGCTGGAAGCGGATAGTTACTGTGTTGGCGGCAATCATGACATTTGCTACAACATATGCGTTAATACTTCCTGCAATCACGGTCGAAAAGAACAGGACAGAGGAAGTTGGAGGCATGTATCTGGAGCAGGAAGAAGGCACAGGTGACATGCTCATCGATAACGCGCTTGAGCCGGACGACGCTGATATCCTTGCCGGCAGCGCTCATGAGGATGAAGATGCGGAATTGCCCTGGACAGACGCACCGGAAGTAGGGACTCTGAAAGCTGTCGGCGATGATTATGCGGTTATTCTTACTTACGATGCGAGTTCGGAAATACCTGAGGGGGCAGATCTTGATGTCTATGAGATTCCTCAGGACTCCGAAGAATATCAGACATATCTCAAAGAAACTAAAAAAGCTATGGGACTTAAGGAAGAGGAGACGCTTCCTCATTTTGATGCGCGTTTTTTTGACATAAAGATCATGGTCGGTGAGGAGGAATTCATACCCGAATCCGGTGTTTCAGTCGAGATTACGTATGTGGAGCCACTGGCGGAAAAAGCAGAGGCAGAAGTCAGCGCAGTCCACTTTGCTGATGAGACGGGGGAGGCTCAGGTGATTGAGGCCAATGCGACAGAGGTCCAGGACGATGGATCTGCGACGGTCGAGTTCACAGCCGAGTCTTTCTCGGTATATGGCGTCATTTATACGGTGGATTTCCATTGGGAAGTGGACGGGAAAACGTATGAGTTCAGTCTGCCCGGAGGAGGATTCGTGAGCTTGGAGAAGCTTGTGGAGACCCTTGGGGTGGCAGAAAACTAAGCTGCCCAGGTTCCGGGTGACGTTCAGCCCGGTGAGGCTGCGAGGAAGTTTATTGCGGACATTGTGAGCGTTGAATTCAGCAACCCGGAGCTTGTTGATGTCAGTAAAGCGGAAGAGGATACTACGGTCGGAGAAATCAAGGTAAAACGCGGGCTCGCAGTTCAGCATTCGGCTGAGCTGACGTAAGAGCAGACCGCGGAAATTGACGCACAGACGGTGGAGGCCGGAGACTGGGCGCTTATCGGTGTGCAGCCATTTACCGGTGAAGAGACATTGCTTGTCACCATGAAGGGTGAGGAACATTTCGCGGTAAAAGTGACGGATCATCAGATCAGCACCGGTGTTATTGCCGCGAACGGAAAGACTTATAAGGTCACTGTGTCATATGACGATAAGGCTGAGATTCCGGCGGGAAGCAAGCTCAGTGTCCGTCAATTAAAAGAAGAGAACGAGGAATATCAGAAAGCGAAAAGCGTGCTTGCTGATAATAATTACGGAGTGCAGAATGGCGATGACGGAATGCTGGCATTTGACATTTCCATTTATGACAGAGCAGGGAATCTTGTAGAACCTAAGAGCGAAGTGTCTGTGAACTTCACACTCCTTACGCTTCCTGAGGACGCGGATGTAGACGTTCTTAAGCAGACGATGGAAGTCCATCATATTGTGAAAGACGGTGAAAGTGAGAAGGCTGTTCTGGTGGCGGATGTCGGAATTTTTTCACAGGGAACTGTTTCAGTGGAAAAAGATGGAGTGACTGCTTCATTTATTACGGAAAGCTTTTCTGTATACACGATAAATTGGGGATATAATAGTCAGACTCTCCGGCTCCATTTTGTAGACGAAGGCGGGAATGACCTTACAACTGATCACACAGTTACATACAACGGAACAGAGGTAGGCGGAGACACCGTGTCGATCAGCAACAGCAATACAGGTATTCTTCAGTTCAACAGTGACGGAGAGCTTGATTTAAGCGGGTTCAAGATTGATGGTTACACATTAAGTAATACACATAAGGGAACCTCGGACGACCTGTATAGCACTGGGTCTTTCAGGCATACAATTATCGGAAATAAGCTGAGATGGAATAACGGAAATTTACAATATCAGGCATTTTACACAAACACCGACAAAGCCGGGTCTGGTTGGTATAACGTAGGGAGAACGCCTAGGAATTGGAATGTAAATTCTGATCATACTGATGTACCCGATAACCAGACAAGCAATTCCAGAGATTATTATCTGGTATATGATCCGATAAGACCTGCCGGAAGCGGTTCAAGCGGGACGGGTGGTATTGATCTTGAAGAACTCCCCGAATTAGAAAAATCCAAGAGTCTTTCGTCGAATCGTGATGGAACGTATAATCTTTCACTGAGTGTAGCAGATACTGCAATTAAGAAGGAGATTGATAATGATATAAATGTCATTATTATTATCGATACTTCCAGCAGTATGCAAAAACCTACTAATACGGGAAACACAAGGCTGTATGATACTCAGAAAGCGGTGAAAGCGCTTGTGTCAGACCTTGATGACCTTAACACGTCCCAAAATCCGGATGCTGTTGAGTTGGCGCTTGTTACTTTCAATCTTAATGCTTCGATTCAGCCGATAAAAGGGAAAACATGGGTTACTGACGGTGATGATTATAATCAGGTAGTGGACTCTATCGGCACTGCCCAAGGTACTAACTGGGCGCAGGCATTGCAGACAGCCTATACAATGAGGGGATACGATAATGACCCTACATATGTGCTGTTTCTTACAGATGGAGCACCGTCCCAGTATTGGCAGACCGACTACAGCTATTACGTTGATGGAGAAGGCTGTTACCTTGGCGCCAGGGAGGAAGCCAGGAGAGTTGCTACCTCCGGTATGTATTTCTATGGTGTCTTTGCCTTTGGCGACTCGACAGATGAGCAGAAAGGTTACCTGAAACACCTTGCCAACTATGCCTATAATGATCCGACGGCTCAAGACACATATAGCTTTTATGTCAGAGAAGCCGATGCACTGAAAAATAAACTGAAAGAGATCGTTCAGACAATCAAGCTGGCATATGGATACTCGGATGTTAAAATCTATGACGGAATAACAGAATTGACAACTGTAACTTTTGAGCATGTTGATCCGGAGTCATTTACTTATACTATTTCGTATAAGGATTATACTGATCCCGGCGATATTACAGTGTATGAAGAAAAGGAAATGACCTTTACAGCGGACAACAACGGAACAATTACGATTCCGTCTGTGGAATACGGGCGTTTGGTAAAGGATGATTCAGATCAGCTTGTAGTAAAGAGGACGACGACAGAGGCGGTGACCATTAAAGGCGCGGAGTTTAACGCCGGGAATGGCGCTGCGGATAAGAATGTCAGCTGGAATCTTCAAAAGCCGGATGGTTCTTACTATATTCTTGAGGATGGCTGGAACTACCAGGTCAATTTTAAAATCTGGCCAAGCCAGCCCACCTACGATCTTATTGCAGCTCTGAACAATGGCATATTAGACTGGGGAGATACCTATACGTATGTAGACAGCAGTGGCATACAACAGACAATCCCATATTCTAAGTATGGAAGCCAGATTGATAAGAGTGGAGACAGCTATTCTTTAAAGACAAATACAGAAGCTTATGTAACATATAAGAAGGTGATTGAAAGAACCCGGAATGGTGAAACAACATATGTAGAGAAAGATTCCGGTAGAAAGGATCTTAATCAGCCGCCCAATATGCCCCTGGACAATACATGGATCAGGCTCAAGAAGGTCTGGAATACAACACTTTCTTCTGAAGATTACGATAAGATACCTGCTGTAGATCTTTACGTGATTGAGGATCCGACGGATGCAAAGATAAATGCTTTCAATGCTGCCTATAAGACGTACTCGGAAAAACAGAATCCTACGCCGGAAGATACTGCAGCGTTCGAGACTACATATTATCAAAAAATCACACTCCAGAAAGGAAATGATTGGACGGGAAATCTCTCAATCGCCCCCGGTATTTATGATAAGGACAAGGAGTTTAAAACTACTGGTCACACCTATATGGTACTGGAACCGGGAATTGATAACCATTATGAATTGGAAGCAACCCCCACACACCCGATGCTGGATGGACGGACGCTGGATACACAGACAGATATGGTGGATACCTACGAGAGCAGTGTGAACCCGTCACCGTTCGAAATGGACCAGGAGACTGCTGTCTATTCCGTCGCCAACACGCTGAAGGCCGGTATCAATGTCTACAAATATGTTCAGGATGCCTCAGGGGAAATTGAAGAAGATTATAATGCGCAGGAGTTCACTTTTAAGATTTCTCTGTTTACAGTTAACGGGGACGTTACGACACCGGTCTTTAGCCATAATGAAGAGGACGGACAGGGCGCTCTGGCTTACAGAATATTTGCAGATACTACTATTCCGGAAGGGGCAGAGGAGAACGCTGACGGTTATACATACAAGGGCTATCAATATTATAAGCAGTTTGATGACCATGGCGAACTGACGGGATATATGGCGAGAGGTTCTTTCGGTAATACAGGTGAAATCCAACTGTCAATGCGTCCATATCCCAGCCAGTTTATCCGTATCGTCAATGTTCCGCTGGGGACGTATTACACGGTTGAAGAAACAGGCGGCATAACCGGCACGGGATATGAATTCGTGAAGGTCTGTTCGGAAGCCGTCAGACAGGGAGAGGTGCAGGGGGCTTCTGAGACAATCAGCGCCCCGAATTCTCCGAAGACGGGCAGACGTCAAATCGTTCCGGACGCGGCAAATAATGTTTCGTTCTATAACAAGAGGAAGATTGTTGACATTAATATCGAGAAGAGTGATGAGGATGGAAAGATTCTTCCCGGAGCAGTATTCAACCTGCAAGCAAAGAATGCTTCAAATGTTTACCAGGACGTGACACTGATTACCGGAGGCAGGGGATATTCGGATATTCGCTTTAATAGCGGCAAATCCGGCTCGGATGATGAGGAACTTGGAACTGTAGTCATCGGCGCAAAACCGGGAGCCGAAGGTTCGGGGGTGACATATAACGCAGCATTTACAACGCCGGAATATACGGACGCCGAACTTGACGAAGATCCGCTGATGACTCTGAAGCATCTGCCCGATGGTGAGTACCAGTTGACCGAGATTAAAGCGCCTGGCGGCTATGTGATTACATTAATGCCTATTGATTTTAAGGTGGAAAATGGAGTTGTGACATTTCCATCAAGCTCCAATAACGCAGCCAATGGCGACAAGGTGACGTTTACACCTGCAAGTGAGGAGAGCCTTGTAAAGCTGGAGGTCGAGAATACTCAGGGAGCTTCACTTCCGAGTACCGGCGGTATCGGTACCACGATATTCTACCTCATAGGCACATTGCTCACAGGTATTGCCGGAGCAAGTCTGGTGCACAGGAAACGTAGAAGGACAGTATAGCACTGGGAACTACATAATTTGTACTATGAAGAGGCTGCGGTACTAATCACTTAGTGCTGCAGCCCCTCTTGCTGCCTGGGAAACTCGCGCATTGATGTATTAGTCCAACTTCCAATAAGCTGAAAGTTAACAGTAAACTAAAAGAACGGAGATCGGACCTGCCGATCTCTTTTCTTAATTTTTATTAAGAAATCTTTAGTAATAGTTTGTGGCGATTTATTATATCAAAGCGTATAATAGATATTTAGAATACATTGGGCGTATTATTGACTTCATGTTGTGGCACAATAGCTATCAGCATGGAGTTTTTTTGTGATATTCAGGACTTGACTCAGATTATTTACCGGAGTGCGTTTCGCAGCTCGCGCGCGATTAGAGATCGCGATTTACATCGCAGAGGGATTATTGCATGAAAAAATTATTTGTCTGGCTGGATAAGCTATTAATGAAGCATAAGGCGCTAAAGCGATGGAAACGGACAGTTACTGTGCTGGCGGCAATTATAACTTTTGTCACCACATATGCACTGATACTTCCTGCAATCACTGTCGAAAAGAACCAGGCTGAGGAAGTAGGCGGCATGTATCTGGAACAGGAGAAAGATCGTGATGATCTGTTCTTGGAAAATGCGCTTGAGCCTACAGGTATTCCTTTAGCCGCAGATCAAGAGAATGCGATCACGTTCTCATATGTTGATGAAGAAATGACAGCAACTGCCATCTTCAGTACGGACGAAAAGATTCTGGATGGTTCAGAGCTGGTTGTGACTGCTGTTGATCCGGAATCCGAAGAATACGCGGCTCTCAGTTGCAGGTCTACAGAACTTCTTGACAAGGAGTTTATTTATGATGTGACGACGTGCTCCTTCTATGATTTTGCGCTTTTCTACAAAAATGTCGATGTGACTCCCCAAACGGGTCTTGTCGATATTCAGATTATTTTCCATGATAATGTAGTTGAACATGTAGATGACAATCTCTTCGCTGGGCGCTTTGCAAGGCTGGCTGATAAGGAAGACGAATTTGTGGCAGTGTCTGCGGATGGCAACATTGAAGCAGATGAGACTGATAATCTTTTTGAAGCCAACGATGAGTTAATCAGCACTAATCCGGATGATTCTTCAGTGATTGAGCTCACTGACGGTATTATTACAGCCCTTTCTCTGAAGGGGAATAATCTTGCCGAGAGTGACAGCATTGTCGGCATTCTCGCCGGCTATGTGGATGAGGAGATTAAAGCGGCAGCAGCCGAGACGGATGCAGAGGTTCCGGAGTATGACGATTCGCAGGAAGAAAACCCTCTGGTTGATGCCGTTGAGGGCGGCGAGGGGGAAGCTGCGCAGGCAGTAACAACGCTTAAAGCCACGGGCACTGATTATACTGTTACCCTTACCTGCGATGCGGCCTCCGGTGTTCCGGAGGGGGCTGCCCTTACTGTCTCTGAGATTGAAGAGGACTCCAAAGAATACCTTATTTATCTTGAAGAAACGAAAAAAGCAATGGGATTGGCGGAAGAGGATAGTCTTCCGCGCTTTGCCGCGCGCTTTTTTGATATAAAGATCATGGTCGGTGATGAGGAATTCAAACCTGAGTCAGGCGTATCTGTTGAGATCACGTACACGGAGCCACTGGCAGAAACGACCGATGCGGAGGTCAATGCGATTCATTTTGCGGATGAAGCAGCAAAGGCTGAGGTGATTGAGGCTAATACTGCTGAAATTAAGGATGACGGAACTGCGACAGTCGAGTTCGTGGCTGAATCTTTCTCGGTATATGGTGTTATTTATACAGTGGACTTCGAGTACTCCGTGAACGGCAAAATGTACCAGTTCAGCCTTCCCGGAGGCGGATTTGTGTCATTTACAGACCTCGTAGAAGTGCTGGGTATAATTGGTGATACGAACTCTGAGGTAAATGGGGACGAAAACGGGGCTGTAATGGCAGAAAATTCTGGGGGAAACGCTGCCAACGAGGGGATTGAAGAGAATGGTGTAAATTCCGATACGAACACGACGCTCACACTGGGAGATGTGGAAGTCAGCGAAGCGACGAGGAAATTCGTGGCAGATGTTACTTCTGTGGAATTCAGCAGCCCTGAGCTTGTGGATGTCAGCAAGGTTGACGCGGATACAACAGTCGGTCAACTTAAGGAAAACCGTGAGCTGGAGTGCGAGTACAGCGCGGAACTGACGGAAGAGCAGATCGCGGAGATCAATGCACAGACGGTAGAGGCCGGGGACTGGGCTCTGATCAGTGTGCAGGCGTTTGATACGGAAGAGTATCTAACGGTCACCATGAAGAATGGGGATGTGTTTACGATTCTTGTAACGGATGAACAGGATCCATTGGGGCTGGATGGACAGGCATTTGCCATTGTCAATACGAGAAATGGAACATCGACAGCTATGAAGCCGATAATTAGTAATAATCGTCTCCAGGGGGACACTGTTACATTGTCTCAGAATGGCAATGTTCCGACATGTAGTGATAATGCGGCTTGCTGGGTATTTGAATATACCGGAGATGGCAAATACTACATCAAAAGTGGAGATCTATATTTAAAAATTACTGGCACAAATAACTCGAATTGGAAGATTGAGCTTGTTGACAGAGAAGAGGCTGATCCAATCACCATTGCTAAGGATGGAGAAAAGTATCGTTTCCTCAATGATAATAATATTTCTATTAATAACTACGGGGGTAATTTCTGGGCTGGAAACTGGAATGATAATAATGAGTGGATGATGTTAAGAACCCCGTATGACCCTAACAAGCCGGCAGAACGATCCACAGTTGATTCAAGGGCTTTGGGATTGACGATCAATCTGTTTGATTACGGCCCGGATAATGGCGATTATAATTTGGATCATGTCAATAACGTATTGGGTGGAAGCAATGTTGGAAATTATTCGAGTCAGGGAATAAATCAGTACAGTGATCTGAAGTTTTTCAGTTATGGCACCGGATATGGCGAAGGGACATGTGGAATAAATAATTTCACAGGGAGCAGTCCGAATCATAAAGCAGCGCAGGGTATTGTTCAGAACCTTTTGTCGGAAGGGTATCCATCCTTGCAGAATGAACAGAGCCTTGATTATCTGTTCAATAGTGCTTCAAAGGAAGGGAAAACTATTTATTCGAACGTTAATCATTTGTTCTGGAGTGAAGATGGAAAACTCAAATATGATAGTGATGAGAGCTATGCTTATTACAATCAAGGGACAAAAGACTTTAAAGTTTATGAGACGACTTATGATGAGGAAGGATCTACCGATACAGATACGTTCAAAGTAGGATTCTTCCCGTTCAATGATTATGATGACAGATATCAATGTATACACGGTGACGGGTTTGCCTGGGGTTGTACCGGAACCCAGAATACGCATGGTGTAACAGATGAAGTAGGACATTTCAACCATCATTTTGGCTTGTCTATGACTGGTACGTTTAAAATAGTCAACAATCAGGATATGACGTTCCATTTCAGTGGTGACGACGACCTCTGGGTGTTTGTCGACGATGTTTTGGTACTGGATATAGGCGGCATCCATAATCCGATAGATGGCGACATTGACTTTGGAACAACGGACGGGTCTGTATCTGTTTCGCCCAATGTTGTTGCTGTAGATGGAAATGAGAGCTACCTTGCACCTGATACAATCAAAGCTGCATTTGAAAAAGCAGGTAAAACCTGGGATGGAAATGATGGTACCTATCATGAAATCAAGGTGTTTTATCTGGAACGTGGCGGTATGTATTCTAATCTTGAGATGGAGATCAACCTGCCGTTAGTACCAAGTGGGAATCTGCAATTTGATAAAAAAGATGACAGCACGGCAGCTGTGCCAGGAGCTGAATTCAGCCTGTATATTGATCCCGAGTGTCAGCATCCTCTGTCCTTTAAGTCGGAGAATGCGAAAGCTGTTTCGGATGAAAACGGAGTTGTTTCATTTGAAGGACTCCCCGTAGGGACATATTACATGAAGGAAACAGCTGCACCGGCGAAATACGAGCTGGATCCGGATATCTATGTGGTAACGATCGTTGACAAGAACAGCGGATCCTCCATCGTAAAAAACGGTGAGGGGCAGGAAATTACCCAGATCGTTAATTCGGAGAAGGTGGTGAATCTTTCCCTGGAGAAGAAGTGGAATGATAACGGGGATACGAGCGTGCCGGCGAATGCGAGCGCGACGTTTAAGCTGATGCGCAGATATACTGTTACATCTATTCCGGTAAAGCTGCTAGATAAAAACGGAGGTGTTATTGATACAGGTAATGCTTACCTAGGAAGTAGAATTGAGATAAAAAATGAGTCATATGATTTTGATATTCCGACACCAAATTGGTCTATGCTTGGAACAAGTAGAGAAGACTCAGATACTATACGAACACCTTCCTCTCAAAACGGTATAACAATTAAAACAAAGAAAGATTTTAATTGGCCTTGGGGGCAACTTCAAATCACATCCACTAACACGACAACCGGCTCATATACTGTGAGGAATACGGATATTAATGATGGTGAAGTTGTTTTACGCTTAAATGGAAATTCATATTATAATTTCACGTCAGGCAAAACGCCCAAATTGTCAATTACAGGTGGAACATCTGGCGGGACAGTAATGGAAGAAACATATGGAACCTTCACCCTTCCCGCAGACGGTGATGACGATCCCGGGTGGAAGAAGACGTATTCAAATCTTCCCGCAGTGGATGCGAATGGAAATCCCTATACTTACTATTTCGTGGAAGTCAGTCATACTCCTTCCGAATACAATATTCAGACCATCACCGTGAACGGTACTTCCGGCTCCATCGGCAGCGGTAGTCAGCTGACGGAGGACAGCGATGTCATCGTCACGAACAACGCGCCCGAAAAACCGAAGATCACGGCAGTGAAGGTCTGGCAGGATGAGACCGGAAACGCCATTACCGATGATACCGGCCTGCAGGGCTTGGAAGTAAAGCTGACGCTGTACAAAGGAACTTCTGCAGCGACGGCTGATGACACGAGCAGCGAGATCACCCAGACTGTCACCGGGAACGGCCAGGCAGTCTGGAATATGAAGAGTTTCAATGCGGATGTCACACAGTATTCCGTGAAAGAAACAGCGGTGAAGATCTCGGGCGGAGACTTCCTTGATGTAACGACAGAGAATCCTTTCACCGGTACGGTGACCGGCGATTCCACGGTCGGCTATACCATCACCAACCAGCTGCCTGTGACAGAGCTTTCTGTCACCAAGCAGTGGAAGGACGGTACATCCGCAAATGCGGACAAGGTATTTGACTCGGCGAAGACCATCAGCTTCACGCTGTATCAGAAGCTCGGGAACAATGATCCGGCAGTTTATACCGGTTTCGGAACAGACGGCGTGGGGACGATCACTTATACGCCCGCCAGCGGATCGACCGCCGCATCCTGGAGCACGGTAACAGCGCAGAACCTGCCGAAGTATGTTTATTCGGGAGGGGCATGGTACGAAGCGGTCTACTACCCTGTCGAGTCGGAGATCAAGAATGTCAGCATCACAACTGCGTATCAGAAGGGCAGTGAGGATCCGTCTGAAACGCCTGCCGGTGCGGCAGCATCTTCCGGAACGGTCACGATCATCAACACGGATATCGTTGTCCCGCTGAAGATCGTGAAAATCGATAACAATACCGAACAGGGGATCAGAGGTGCGAAATTCCAGCTGACCAGAAAGCTTCCCGGAGAGGGCGGCTTCACGAAATTCGTTCACGACAGTTTTGATCCGGATCCCGAAAACGGCAATAAGAAATCCGGTCCATTCACGGTAACGGAAACGACTGGCATCATCCTGGAGGATCTACTGCCCGGAGAGTACCATATCGAAGAAACGATTGCGCCGGACGGTTATATCATCACCCTGCAGCCGTTTGACTTCACGGTCAATACGGACGGAACCGTTTCCTATCCGGGCGCGGACGATAATGCGCTGGTAACGATCATTGAAAAAGACGGTACGGCGCCGGCCGGTTTTGAGATCGGCAACACGCCCGGCGCGGCCCTGCCGCACACAGGCGGCCCCGGCACACGGCTCTTTACGATCCTCGGCAGCATCCTGATCCTTGGAGCGGGTGTATTGCTGTGGAGGAGACGGAGATTAATTTAACACAAGGTTTACAGAGAGGCTGGTCTTCAGGAAACTGAGGATCAGCTTTCTCTTTGAGACTTGGTTAGATGAATCTAACCACATAATATTAAAATGACGCCGCCCAGGACTGTGCCGGACAGCGTCGGTGTGATTATTTTGGTTCGTTTACTTTCTCCTGATAGAGCTTCATCAGCCATGCGACACAGGCTGCCTCGTCGGTCTCTTTGATCGGCATGCCGTATGCCTGCATGAC
>JAFWIM010000100.1 GCA_017514845.1 Lachnospiraceae bacterium | reverse complement strand
TGCTTCGAGCAGCTGCTTCATTGAAATAACACTCATTTTGTTTCTCCTTTTTTATGGTTTTTAGCTCACCCATATGTTTCCTGCCGGCATGACCCAGTGGGCACCGAATGCCGGAATCCGCATATGTGAAATTTGCAACAGTCGATATTATAGCATGATAAAATAAGGCAAGTCAACAAACTTCCTGTTATATGACATTCTTTTTTTGATCAAATTTGAATATATAGAATCCCAGCGAAATTGCCGCCGCAGCGGATATGACAAGCACAATAAAATATCCGGTATCGGAGACCAGCTCCCGCTCGAGCAGCGCATTCAATATGACCGCATAGAGGTTGTTGGCCGCGTGAGCCGCGATGGCTGCCCAGATCGTCCCGTAATGTTCATACACAGCTGCGAGCAGAATTCCGAAGAAGAAGGCAAATACCCCCTGGGTCAGATTCTGGTGATACACCCCGAAGAAGACCGCGCTTAGAAATACCGCCGACCAGACGCCGAGCAGATCTCTGACGCGCCGGTACACAAGGCCCCGGAAAATCAATTCCTCGCAAGCCGGGCCGATCGCGCATAGACTTATGAACTGGACAACGAGCCCCACATCCTTAAACAGAGACGCGTTTATCTCCTCTCCGACCTCGTCATGAATCAGCATTCCGAGCGGCACCTGGATCGTATCCGCGAATCCGATCGAGAACAGGGCAACGATGAGAACTGCGGCCGCCCCGAATGCATTGATCTCAAGAATGCGTTCTGTTCGCCCGTAAGATATCCTCCTCTGCTCATCGCGCCGGTACATCATATAGAGAAAAGGGATAAGGATGAGGTCCACAACGCCGGTCATCACGACCAGAAACGTGTTGTCAAATTCTATCCGGGGCAGGAATATCTGCAATCCCCATATGATGGACAGGTAAAGGACACTGGAGACGATGAAAGCGAACGCGACCGGGGTCACACAGGAAAATATGCAGCGAAATACGCCTCCATCCTCAGGCATGACTGACGGCTTTATGGTACGACCGGCCATCTCAGTGGATTTTTCACCCCACGCGGAACTGCCGCCCGAACCTTCCGCACCGCTTCTCGCCTGTCCGATGAGGACATTTCTGAGCTCGATCGGACTGTCAACGATGCAGGCCGGCCACTCTTCCTCAAGCTCCTGCCTTGAGCCGAAACCGTATGTTACACCGATACAGTCTATCCCCGCGCTTGCAGCACCGACGCAGTCGTATTTCCTGTCACCGACCATCACGATCTCGTCGCGGAGATCCTGCATACCGAGCTCACGGATCGTCTCCTCGATGAGTTCGTATTTATCTGTGCGTCGGCCATCCATATCGCTCCCGACGACAGCCGTGAAATACTCGTCAATGTTGAACATGCGGAGGATCTGTCTGCAGAACATCGTCGGTTTTGATGACGTTAAGGCAAGTGTAAAATGCTCCTCATGAAGCTGGCGGAGCATGGTCTTAATCCCGTCATACAGATAGTTCTCGTAAATCCCCTTGGGTCTGTAACGCTCGCGGTAGCGCTCGACTGCCCTGACCGCCGCCTCCTCGGATACCCCCGCAAAGCTCATGAACTGTTCTTTGAGAGGCGGACCGACAAAACACCGCAGGTCCGAAAGAGGGACCTGCATGCCGAATTCCTTTTCCAGTGCATATTGCACACTTTTTGTTATTCCCTCACCGGAATCCGTAAGGGTCCCGTCAAGGTCAAATAGAACTGTATTCCACATTCCACTTTACTCCGCGGCTTCCATTTTGCCGTACTGGGAAAAATACTCGTCGACGCCGTTGGCAAGGCCTCGCACGATCTGGTCCTGTCCGTCTTCTGACGTGAGGAACATATCTTCTTCATAATTGGACATGAACCCCATCTCAACGATCGTGACCGGCATCTTTGCCCAGTTGATCCCGGTCATATCATCCTGATACAGATTATCCAGAGCTTCCTGCCCGGTCTCCTCGCACTGGGAATCCCTCATGATTCTTGACAGCGCCTGGCTGCGCTCTATCACTTCTTCGCTGAGATACGGATTGGAGGACGTCGGCGCATAGCACAGAACACCGTCTACAGAACTGCTGTCCGAGCTGTTGCAGTGAATGCGCAGAAAAATATCCGCGTTCGCGTCCGACGCGATCTGCGCGCGCTGTACGTTGGACATCGTTACATCATTGATCTCTCTGCAGAGAACGACAGTATAGCCTCGGGAAGTCAGCGCGTCCCGCAGCTTCAGAGTCACATCAAGGTTCACCTGATATTCATACACGCCGGACCATTCACCCTGCGTCCCGCTTGTAACACCCTGTTTCATATTCTCAGAGCCCGGACCGTTCGGCTCCAGATCCGTGATCTGGTTCGTCTCATGGCCGGCATCAATACAGACAATAAATCCGTTGCCCTCGGTCGGGTTTTCTCCGGTCCCTGCATTCTCGAGCGAATTGCGCGGTATGGGAGTGACCAGATTTCCGTTCTGCACCGCATCCGCATACTCGCTTACATTGGGAATCGCGGCAACTGCGGCTCCCCGGATCACATCGCCGGTTGCGGCAAGAGCCATCGCGGCAGCTTCAGGATCGATAGATTCTGTCAGATTCGAATCGGAAAGACTGCTCTCTGCCACAGCCGCGCTAACGCCGCTGTCCGCCGCGCTTTTTTTCGCCACTCTCTCAGCTTTCGCCATATCGACCTCTGTCTGGAGCCTGCCTGCTTCAAGGCCGATCAGGGTCCCGGCTGCGCCGAGCACCAGAACGCCCGCAATAATTGTGAGAATCATCAGGATATCAAGTTTTTTGTTTTTCTTTTTCATGTGTGACCGCCCCGTATTTGTACATAGTCCAAAATGCAGTATAGCACACATATGCCGATTACATCAATTGCCTTTCAGGAACTAAAATAATAGATATTTCCCCTGCTGTCACAGGCACCCACCCTCAAGGGGCCTTTGCATGTCGGCGTTTCTTCTATATAAAGGACACTTTCTATATATTTCCACCTCACTTCGTGTCCGGCGTCACAGACGAAAAGCGGCACGATCTCCCCGTCGCCTTTCAGGTACGCGAAAGGTCTGTATTTTGCGCTCGCTCCGTCAGCGGTATCCCTCTTTATGTCAGTGTTCCCCGGGGAAT
The DNA here is from genome assembly GCA_017514845.1 of Lachnospiraceae bacterium. Classification (GTDB taxonomy): domain Bacteria; phylum Bacillota; class Clostridia; order Lachnospirales; family Lachnospiraceae; genus Chordicoccus. Next base: position 40,777 of record JAFWIM010000100.1, on the reverse strand, counting down.
CATCTCCGATCACCTCGAACGAGATGCCTCCGTCGCCCCGTTCCTCCCAGAACGGGACCGTTCTCTCCGTCCCGCCCACGTCGGTCTCTTCACTTTCCGATGCGCGGGGATCCTCATGTGTGTCAGCAATGCTCTCGTCCGGCATATGCGGATCCTCATGTGTGTCAGCAATGCTCTCGTCCGGCATATGCGGATCCTCCTGTGTGTCTGTCAGACCGTCCAAGGCATCCGTGTCTGCCCCGTCGCCCGTCCCTGCGTCGTGCTCGGGTATGACTCCGCCTGTTGCTGCACCCGCGTCTGTCCCGTCACCGGTCTCTGACCCGTTCTCAGGCCGGACTCCCCCGGCAGCCGCCTCGGGCTGCGCCCACTCCTCCGGAGCCTCCGGGCGCTGTGCAGACACCACGATAAATGTGTAGCGGATGTCCGTGTCCGGGTTAGTCATATGGACATATACATCAGAGATTCCTTCCGAGATCGCGATCACAGCCCGCCCGCTGCCGTCAGTCATAAGGACGTCCGGGTTGGAGATCACGCAGTCTACACTCTGGTCAGACCATATCTCAAGCAGGCACGGGATGACCATAGTGTCTCCGACCGCAAGAACGAACTGCTGATCAGCGCTGACAGGGCTGACTGCGCAAACAATAAAAAAGATCAGCACAGCTGCGATTTTCTTCAGTTTCCGGCTATATTTGACCACTGACATGTCATCGCCTCCTTTTTGCAATGATTACCCTCCTTTGCCTTCCGCCGAAAGAGATGCTCATCCGTAGATATTCTCGATAATCTCTCTGTATCTTACGACCCGCTCATTCTGAAGCGCCCCGTCTATCGCGAGAACTTCCGCAAGCGCCTGCCCTGCCGAGTCGGGATTCCTCTCGTCATATAATCTCATGGCAATGACTTTTGTCCAGGCAGCAATCTTTTCCTCATCAGAAGGTTCCTCCGCTATGAACTCGGCAAGTAATCTCTCCGCGCTTCCCGTATCACCGACGATCCTGCCAAGGTCCGCCGCTTTAAGCCTTAAAAAACCTTTTTCATCCTCCCCCGCCGTCTCCATCAGCGTAATGATATCCGCTATGGCTTTCCGGTATTGCTGATCCCGCTCGTCCACATTGTCCGCGACGCTGCCTGCCAGCTCGTAGTAGAGTATTCTCTGCCTTATGACCTCCCTCGCCGTCTCGGCATCCGTGTATCCTGTCAGGCTGCCGGCCTTCATAATATCCGCATAGAACCCGGCAAGATCTTTGTCTACGGCCGCGCTGCTGTCTTCCGCCAGAGCGCACATGATTCTGTCAGCAGCCTTCCCGGAGGACTCAAGGCACGCGAGCACCCTGGTCCTCGCATCGGACTTTACGGCATCCCTGTAAATAGCTCTGAGGCTGGTCGCAAGGACAGCAAGAAGGATAAGCACCGTGCAGGCAACAGCCGCTATTCTCTCCGCTCTGTCTGCACGCCGGATCCTCATGAGTTCGTTCCACACCTCGCCGGCGTCCGAATATCGCAGGTCCGCTTCCCGGCTCGCGGCTTTCTCCGAGACTTTCCGTAACTTCATCAGGATTCGTCTCTCAAATATCCGGCCGATCCCGCGAGCGCCGGCCGTCTTCCCTGCAAGCTCGCCGATCGTCACGCCGAGGCTGTAGACGTCCGCTGCCACGGAACAGATCCCGAAATGCTGCTCCGGGGCGGCGTATCCACGAGTTCCCAGAGGCATTTGACCCGTCTGCTCACCCACCAGGGCAATGTCAAAATCTACCAGCTTGATATTTCCGTCACCCGTGACAATAAAATTGTCCGGTTTTATGTCGCGGAAAATGACGGGCGGTTCCTGCTCGTGAAGGTACGCTATGATCCCGCTTATTTCCGTACAGATCCGAAGTAGTTCCGACACGGAGCAAATGCGGCCTGCGCCGGCGTACTCCGCAAGTGTCATCCCTTCAATGTAGTCCATGACCTCATAGATGAAATACTCATCCTCAAGCTCCTCCACGATCCTCGGAACGGCCGGATGATCGAGCCCCTTTAGAACGAAGAGACCGTCTTTCCCGCCCTTTTTAGACTTAGGCAGTTCTTTCATCGCCCACTTCTTCCCGATCCGGTCGTCAATGACAACAAAAACATTGCCCATGCCCCCGCTTCCGATTTTCTTCAGCACCCTGTATTTGCCGATTTTTTCCATGCACAAGCCTCCGGTCTTAATAATAAGTAAAAAAAAGGCACAGCTCCTTTGGCTGTACCTTTTGATATAGTATACCTTAATTCCGGGCAGTTTGCAACAGTTACCAAAAGTCCTGAAAGACTTGGCCTGCTCCTTTCTGCCCTCTGTACGCCCCGGGATCACATGTGATCCGGAGCGTCAAATCCGAGTATATCGATACTCTTATTTAAGACCTTGAGAACAAGGGAGAGAAGCCTCAGATAACTCCCGCGCCTTGCCTCATCCTCCTCTGACAGGATCTTGGTGCCGTGATAGAAGCGGTTGAAATCATTGGCAGTCTCATAAATATAAGCGCAGATCTTGTGCGGAGCAAGCTCCTCGTAGGCTTCACCGATCGAGGCGCCGAAACGGGCGAGATCCAGCATGAGAGCCTTTTCGGCGGGATCCACCGGCGCAAGGAGCCCCATGTCTGTCGCAAAGCCTGCGTCATGTGCCTTCTCAAGGATCGACTTTATGCGCACGATCGTGTAGAGAATATACGGACCGGTATTGCCCTCGAAGGCTGTAAATTTCTCCTCGTCGAACACATAATCCTTCGAAGCCTGATTGGACAGGTCACCGTACTTGATAGCTGAGAGCGATACGATCTCTGCCGTTCCGTCAGCGTCCTCCTCGCGGACATTCTTGTTCTCCGCAATTTTTCTGACCATCGACTCCTTGATCTGATCGAGCAGCGTCTCAAGTCTCATGACGCCGCCCTGGCGGGTCTTGAAGGGTTTTCCGTCCTTGCCGTTCATCGTGCCGAAGCCGACATGGACAAGCTTTGTATTCTCACTGATGAGATGGGCTTTGCGGGCTGCGCGGAATACCTGAACAAAATACAGGGACTGGCGCTTATCGACGACGTAAATGATCTCATCCGGGCAGATATCTTCCATTCTCTGGACGATCGTCGCGAGATCCGTTGTATTGTAGAGAGAGGCTCCGTCCGACTTCAGCACCATGCAGGGCGGGACCTCGATCTTGTCGTCCGGCTCCGCGACATCGATGACCAGAGCGCCCTGGTCATAGTGGGCATAGCCCTCCTCCTTCAGCTTCTCTACCATCGGAGCGATATACGGTTGCACCGTGGATTCACCGTTCCAAAGGTCGAAGGAGACGTCCAGTCTCGCGTAGTTCTTCTTCAGATCGGCCACCGACAGCTCCATAATTTTCAGCCACATAGCGCGGTAGCCGGGCTTTCCCATCTGCAGGAGGTGGGTAGCCTCAAGCGCTTCCGCCTTGTATGCCTCATCTTCTTTTGACTTTGCCGAAGCGCACGGATAGACTTCCTCGAGCTCAGCAAGTGTAAAAGGCGCTTCCTTCGGATATTCGTCCATATCAGCCGGGGCATCCTCCCGGAAATAAATGAGCTCCGGTTTTCTCTTCTTCATTTCCGTGATGATGAGGCCCATCTGAAGACCCCAGTCACCGAGATGGACATCACCGATGACATCCTCACCGCATGCCCTGGCCAGTCTCTTGATGCTCTCGCCGATGACAGCACTGCGCAGATGACCGACATGAAGAGGTTTCGCAACGTTCGGTCCGCCGTAATCAATCACGATTTTCTTCGGAGTCTCAGCCTGCGGGATGGACAGGTACGGATCGGCGTCCATCTGCCCGAGCAGGTCTGCAAGAAACTCACCGGTGACATTGATGTTGATAAAGCCCGGGCGGACTACATTGGCATCAAATATCTTCTCGGCGCGGCCAAGTTCTGCCACGACATCATCAGCGATCATAAACGGCGCTTTGTGATATTTTTTCGCGGCTGCCAGAGCACCGTTGCACTGGAACTCACACAGGTCCGGGCGGTCCGAGAGACGGACCTCGCCGTAGGCCGGATCGTAGCCTGCCGCAAGAAAGGCTTCCCTGAGCTTTGATGTGAGTACATTCTGAATCTTTTCCATATATCTTCCTTAATCTCTTCCGTAGTATTTTCCGTAATATTTTCCGTAATAGCCCTTGCCGGATTCCATGTTGACCTTATTCATGATCACACCGATGATCTTGCAGTCGGACATCTCGAGCTGGGCTTTGACCTGCTGCGCAAATTTATAGCTGACCTCGCCGGATGCGATGACCAGAGCGACTCCGTCGCACTGTCTTGACACGATAGCCGCGTCGATCACGGAGCCGAGAGGCGGCGTATCGATCAGCACATAGTCATAATTCTTTCTCAGGGCCTCGATCAGTGCGGTAAAGCGCTTGCCTCCCAGAAGCTCTGCCGGGTTCGGCACATCCGGGCCCGAGAAAATCATCTGCAGTGTCGGATAGTCTGTCTGGCAGAGGCATTCGCTGATCGTCCCCTGACCGGTCAGGAAATGGCTGAGGCCTTTCAGCTCCGCGCCCTCGACTATATAGCGCCCGAGAAGCACGGATTTTCTGAGGTCCGCATCGATCAGCACGACTTTTTTTCCGGCCTGGGCCATGGACTCCGCGAGCCGGGCAACGATCGAAGACTTCCCTTCATTGGGAAGACAGCTGGTTATGCACACGGCCTGTACATTTTCACCTGCAAATTCCACATTTGTGCGCAGCATCTTTATGGCTTCGTCGAATTGAAAATGCTGCGTTTTGTCCTTTAATTTTACGATCGGCATCTTACTTCCTCTTCGCCTTTCTCTTTCTGCTCTTCCTTGTCCTGCTGGTTTCCATAGCGTCATCTTCCCTGGGGATGACACCGAGGACAGACAGACCGAGGTATCGCTCCACATCCTCACTGTCCTTGATCGTATCATTGAGCATGAAACGAATCACGATCAGAATGACTGCGAGCATCGCGCCGAGGACGGCACCGAGGAACGTGTCTCTCCTTACCGCCGGGCTGGACGGGCTCACAGGCAGGTCCGCCTCCTCGACAGTATTGACCGCCTGGATCGCCATGATCTTTGTGATATACTCGGCCGAGGACACTCGAACAGCGTCGGCGATCGCCTGCGCCATGGCGGGGTCTTCGTGCGTGACATTAATGACAATGTATCGGGTATCCGCCGGGTTCGTGACGGAGATCGTCGCCGCAAGGCGGTTGGTAGTCATGCCGAGCCCGAGCTCATCGATGACCTCCTGCATGACGGGTCGAGCTGTGACCAGCTGCAGATAGTCCTGCGTGAGATATGTGGATGAATTGAGGTCGGCCGTGTTGACGATCTCGGAATTCTGACTTGTCCTGTTCAGAATATAGACCTTTGTGTTCGATGTATACATGGGTGTCACGAAGAATTTCGTGAACACATAAATGAGACCGCCAAATATGACAGCCGCAAGGATCACCAGATACATCTTTGCCCAGACAGCGGCGATGACCTCCCGAAGGTCTATCTCCGCTTCTTTGATCTGCTGATTGTCTTCCATTAAAAAATCTCCTCCGGTATGATCTGCCCGGCATACTGCCGGGCAATCTTACTGCAATGACTTACAAATTATAATAGGAATCCGCGCAAAAGCAAAGGATTATTTCTCATCGATACGTTTTTCCGAATAATTATCCGGTATCTCATCTCCCCACGGCGTTCCGTCCAGATCGTAAGGAGTCGACTGGTAGACGTAATAGTTCAGCCAGTTGGTATAGAGATTATTGGCATGGGCTCTCCACACGAGAGGCGGTCTCTTGCCCGGGTCGTCATCCGGGAAGTAATTCTTCGGCAGGTCAATATCAAGTCCCTTCTTCTTGTCGCGCTCGTACTCGCGCCGGAGCTGCATGCGTCCGTATTCCGGATGACCTGTGACGAATATCTTTCTCCCGTTCTCCGCCATGCAGAGGAATACGCCCGCCTCCTTCGACTGAGCGAGGATCGTGAGCTCAGGGCAGTTGGCAATATCTTTCGCCGGAACATCCGTGTATCTCGAATGAGGCATGAGGAACTGATCGTCAAAACCTCTGACCAGCGGGACCTTTCGGTTGAATACCTTGTGCTGGAACAGGCCGAACATCTTTTTATCCAGAAGCTTCTTCTGCAGACCGTAGTAGTAATACATAGCTGCCTGGGCCGCCCAGCAGAGATAAATCGTCGAAGTGACATGCGTGTTGATCCATGAGAATATCTGAGAGATCTCATCCCAGTAGTCGACATCCTCGAACTCATAAAGCTCGACAGGAGCGCCGGTGACGATCATGCCGTCATAGTGCTTTCTCTTGATCTGATCGAAGGTCACATAGAAAGTATCCAGGTGGCTCTTGGATGTATTCTTGGAATCATGTGAGCGCATTCTCATGAACGTGCAGTCGATCTGGAGCGGAGTGTTCGAGAGTTCTCTTAATATCTGAAGCTCCGTGTCCTCCTTGATCGGCATGAGATTCAGGATGAGGATCTGGATCGGGCGAATATCCTGATGGATCGCGCGGTTCTCGTCCATGACGAAAATATTCTCTTTCTCAAGTATCGCCCGTACAGGCAGATCATTCGGTACTTTAATTGGCATTGTATTCTCCTTCCTCCAGAGCTTTCAGGAATTCCTCCTCCGTGATGATCGGAATGCCGAGCTCCCGGGCCTTTTTATTTTTTCCGGACATACTGCCCGGATCATTGTTGATAAGAGCAAATGTTTTCTTCGAGACACTGCCCGCGCACTTCCCGCCGCGGTCCTCAATGAACGCTGTGAGCTCGTTCCTGTTCTTGAACTTGTGCACATCGCCTGTGACTGCAAATGTCTTTCCGGCCAGCTCACTTCCCGCTGCCTTCACTTCCTCCGCCATGGTGAGACCGGCTTCCCTGAGCTTTTCCATAAGCTCCCGGTTCTCCTCTGCCGAGAAGAAGCTGACGATCGCCGCGGCTGTCGCCGGACCCACGTCCTTGACGGAAAGAAGTGTCTCCCGGTCCGCCTGCATGAGCTTTTCAAATGAACCGAAGTGCCGCATGATCGTCCTTGCGGAAGTGCTGCCGACATTTTCAATGGCCAGTCCGGCAAGAAGCCTCCACGGCTCGTTCTTCTTTGAGTTTTCAATGGCAAGAAGCAGCTTGTCCGTACTCTTCTCAAGACCGATCAGCTTTTTATCCAGCATCTCCTGTCTGTGATCCTTCAGAGTATAGATATCGGCTATGCCGCTAAGAAGCTTCTCCCTGACAAGCGTCAGTACGTTCTCCTCGCCGAAGCCCTTGATATCCATCGCGCTGCGACCGACAAAGTTGATGAGGTGGCGTTCGAGCTGGGCAGGGCAATTCGGGTTGATACATTTCTTATCCGACATGCCCTCTTCCTGTACAATGGGACCGCCGCAGACAGGGCACACGTCGGGGAGACGGAAATCCTGCACACCTGCCGGCCGTTTTTCCGGCACAGAGCTCTTTATCTTCGGGATTATCTCCCCCGACTTATACACGACAACAGTGTCGCCGATGCCGATGTGGAGCGTATTGATAAAGTCCTGATTGTGCAGAGTAGCCCTCTGGACAGTCGTGCCGCAGAGCCTGATCGGCTCGAACACGGCTGTGGGGTTCACACGCCCGGTCATTCCTATTGAGATCTCAATGTCGGTTATGACCGTCTCCTTCTCCTCCGGGGGATACTTATAGGCTATGTGCCCGGCACTGTATTTCACGCCCGCCGGGAAATCGTTCCTGTACGCGATCTGGTCGATCTTGACGACCGCGCCGTCTATATCGTAAGCCAGATCTCCGCGCATCTCGCCGATCCTGTCGATCTCGGATATGATTTCCTCGTCTGTCCTACACGGCACTGACGGAACCGTCTTTATGCCCAGCTGCGCAAGGCGCCCGAGACCCTCAGAGTGACTCTCCATGAATTCCGGTGTTCCGTCCTGCACGTTGAAGATAAAAAGGGACAGGCCCCTCTTTTTTGTCATTGCGGGGTCGAGCTGGCGAAGTGTTCCGGCAGCGCAGTTGCGGGGATTTGCAAATGTTTTCCTGCCCTGAAGCTCCTGCTCCTCGTTGGTCCTGTCAAAGTCAGCGTGAGGCATATAGACCTCACCGCGGATCTCGAGGTAAGGTGAATCGGTGTCAATACTCTCTCTGACGTCGGGAATGACCCGCGCGTTGACAGTGACATCCTCACCGATCATGCCGTCTCCTCTTGTCTCCGCCAGTGTCAGTTTCCCGTCCGTATAGCGCAGCGTCATGGACAGGCCGTCGATTTTCTGTTCCACGCAAAAGACAGCATCCGGGTGGATCTCGCGGACCCTGTGTACCCACTCCAGCACATCTTCTTTATTAAAGACATCCTGGATGGATAGCATCGGAACATTGTGACTGACAGTCACTCCGGCGGTCCGCTTTACGCTGGCACCGACAGTCCTGGTCGGAGAATCATCGACTGTGAGGGACGGATCCTCGCGCTCCATAGCCTTAAGGCGCAGCATCAGCCTGTCATATTCATAATCGGAAATAATCGCTTCGCCGGCCTCGTACGCTTCATTATATTTTCTGATCTCAGCTGTAAGATTCTTATACTCGCTGAGTCTTTCCGTATCAATATTCATTGAGCATGACCTCGTCTGCCTTTATATGCCCCCGGCCTCCGGTCGTTACCCGGTCTCATGGCCAGTCGTCTCAGTTCCGTGATCTCCTCACCGCTAAGAGGTCTCAGAGCCCCCTCCCTTAGATCGCCGAGGAGAAGATTCATGATGCGGACTCTCTTTATTTCCAGCACCGAATAGCCTCTTGACAGGCACATTCGTCTGATCTGCCGGTTATACCCCTGGGTCAGGATAATAGAAAATTCATTTTTATTCAAACGGCGGACCCGGCAGGGCCGTGTCTTCACAACGGTCCCCTTCCGTCTGCCCTTTCTGTCTATCTCATTGGTAAGATGACGATCATCATCAAGAACAATCTCCATACCGTTCTGCATGGCTATGATGAACTCGGGCGTCAGTACTTTATCCACCTTCACGATGTATTCCTTCTCATGATAGTTGGAAGCGCGCATGATCCTGTCGTTCAGTTCGCCGTCGTTGGTCAACAGCACAAGACCGGTCGAATCCCGGTCGAGCCTTCCGGCGTAGGAGATATACTGTGTAAGACCCGCGAAATCGATGACGTTGTCCTTGATATGCCGATCACCCGTGCATATGATTCCCCTGGGCTTGTTCAGCATGTAGTAGAGCTTCTCCTGCTTTTCGGCAGCAACCTCGTGCCCGTTCACAAAGACGCGGTCTCCCGGACACACCTGCTCTCCTATCCTCGCGGGGACCGCCTGCCCCTCTCCGCTCTTTACGATCGTCACGGAACCGGCTTCAATGAGGCGGTCGGCTTCCCTGCGGGAGCAGAATCCCGAGGCACTGATATATTTATTTAATCGAATACTTTCCTGATTCATTCTCGTCCTGCTAAAATCGTACTTTATCTGTCTGCTCCGCGCCGGCGCCATACCGTGCAGCCCGCTCCCGGCTGCGGGAGCTTCGTACAAAGGCACAGATTGGTTCTATCATATCATTTTCAGGACTTGAATTAAAGAAGAAAAGTGGTATCATTTTCAAATATAGAAAAATAATGGGGGCATATATTGACTAAAGCAGAGCGCAGAGAATTGCGATTGAAGACAAGAAAACTTGAAGCACTTATCTGTATCGTCGGAATGATGCCGATTCTGATCTGTCTGCTCACGTTTTGCGCTTACCTGAATGTAAAGTATCCGACTCCTAAACACAGGACCCGGACCCCGATCTACGAGGGGTATCGGACCGGATGGGCTGTCGACATCAACGGCTGGCATTACACGCCGGATGAAGGTCCGAGCCCGGTCTCGACCTGGTACACGATCGACGGACATGACTACTACTTTAACAACCACGGATATATGTCGACCGGATGGGTCTCAGTGGACGACAAGCTCTATTACTTCGACATCACAGGTCAGAAGCATACGGATACATGGGCTACGGACGACAATAATGTTACCTACCGCCTCGGCGGAGACGGAACACCGGTGACCGGCTGGTACACCGATGACGACGGAGGCCGCTACTACTTCGATGATTACGGCGCGATGCAGACCGGATGGCTGGAACTTGACGAAAAGCGGTACCATCTCGGTGAAGACGGCAGGCTCGAGACCGGCTGGATCACGGATAGTGATGTCACCTACTACGCGGACGACACCGGTACAGTTCAGACGGGCTGGCTGGCTCTCGACGATAAGACATATTATCTCGGGGACGACGGAGCCAGAAAGACAGGTCTTCTGACTGTGGACGGCAGCACCTACTACATGGACGGTGACGGTGTCATGCAGACAGGACTTATCGCGGTCGACGGCATCATGCACTATTTCGACTCAAAGGGAGTCATGCAGACCGGATGGGTCGAGTCGGGCGATTCCAGATACTACTTCGACGGCGACGGAAATGCCGCAAAAGGCTGGAAGAACCTGGACGGTAAATGGTGCTGGTTCGATGATAACGGCAAGTACGATCCCGGTCGGGAATATGACAGCGCTCCCATGGTCGCGCTGACATTCGACGACGGTCCCGGCGAATACACGGACCGGATCCTTGATCTGCTCCGCCAGTACAATGCCAAAGCCACTTTCTTTATGATCGGCTCTCAGGTCTCGGATTTCGCGTCCGCAGTGAAGCGGGAGCACGATATGGGCATGGAGCAGGGCAATCACTCATGGGATCACAAGACCCTGACTCACCTCACGGCAGATCAGATCGCCTCGGAGATATCAAGGACCAACGACGCGATACGCTCCGTGACCGGTTCGAATCCAACGCTTTTCCGCCCACCGGGCGGCGGCTACAACGATCTGGTCATAGCCAATTCCTTCGGAATGCCCATGATCATGTGGTCAATCGACACACTGGACTGGTCCCATAAAAATGCTCAGATCACCTATGACACCGTGATGAACAGTGTACAGGACGGAGATATCATATTGATGCATGAGATTTATGAGCAGTCTTATATTGCTGCCCAGATGCTTATTCCGGCTCTTCTGGAGAGGGGCTACCGTTTGGTCACGGTGAGCGAGCTCGCCTCGGCGCGCGGCTACACTCTGAGATCCGGCATATCCTACGGGAGACTTAACTGAAAAATATGATAAGGGGCTGTCGCATCGAGACGGCGTCCTCACTGTATATGGCAGACATCTGCAAATAATATCTGCCATATACAGCGGTGGCTCGTCTCAATGCGGCAGCCCCTTTAGTTATGCTCGAAATCCTGTACTTTACGGCTCATCACCCGAAGTCGACGAACCTGGTCCCGATATAGCCTTCGCCGGCCTCACAGGAGATGTGATACCAGCCCTTCGAGACCTCTCCGATGACAGTGATGGGCGTCCCCTGCTCAAGCACTGTGACGACCTTGTAATTGTAGCCCGCTCCTGCTCTGAGATTGCAGGTAGAGCCGATCACAGCACTGTGTTCAGGTGCTCCGTCGTCCGGGAATTCATTATTGTAACCCAGACTCTCTTCCGACTCGGTGTCCTCTTCCTGACCTTCCTCCTCGCTCTCTTCCGGAGCGGCAGGTGCCTGCTCAGCTTCCTCAGCACCCGCAGTCTCCTCCTTCGGCGTCTCCTCCGCCTCCGGGGTCGGTGACTCAGGAGCAGCTGATTCGGTCTCACCGGCATCAGCCTGCGCAGTGCCCGCGGCTTCCGCGGCGGCCTGCTCATCGGCGTCGGCCTTCTTTGACGCTTCCGTGATCTCATCGACCAGCGCCTTCACGTCCGCCTCCGCGGAGATCTCGTTCACATACGCGGTCAGTTTCTCATCCGAGGACGCGTCGACGATGATTTTATACTCTCCGGCATCATTTCTCTTCACATACAGCCAGGAAAGACCCGGATGCTTCACGTAGAGACTGGGATTGATGTACTCGTAGGACGCATATACCACGTAACTCGAATCATCCTTCTCTGGTCCCTGTTTAATATAGGACTTGATATCCGAGTACTCGGTCTCGGAATTCTCGATATCCTTCACATCCTGATCAGAGAGATTGTCGGAAATCGCTCTCACGCTCTCGACGTTCTTGCTGTTGAGCGCCATGTAGTATGTTGTGACAAGACCCGATACCTCAGGGATCTTGTTCTCCTGCAGAGTCGCGGCGGACTCAGCCAATGATGCACCTGATTCGATCTCTTCCGCCGGGATGCCGGTCGCCACAGCGGCTGCCCCCGTGTTCTCCGCACCGGAATTGCCGGCTGACATTCTGCCTGTGATCGCGCGCACGCCAAAGAAAATTCCTATGCAGACGACTGCGATTGCGCAGATCAGCATGATATAGCGGAGATTGTCAGAGACCCATTCTCTGAAATTATCCAATTTCTGCCTCCTCATGTCATATATAGTATGAACGACACATAATACATCGCTATATTACCATATATAGTTTTCTTTTGCAACAAAGCCGCTCATCTCCTGCTACACGGAAATAATTAAGACATGCCGGACTGCATTCTGTCTGAATTATGTCTGAATTATGTGGCACAATTGAAAATTACCCTTGATTAAATTGTTCGAAAGATGTAATATATCCTGTGATGGGGATATAGCTCAGTGGGAGAGCGTTCGGTTCGCATCCGAAAGGCCGTGAGTTCGAATCTCATTATCTCCATGAACAGCCTGCCTTTTGGCGGGCTGTTTTATAGCTGCGTCTGTAGCTCAGTGGATAGAGCACTGGATTCCGGTTCCAGGTGCGCGGGTTCGACTCCTGTCAGACGCATAGAAAAGACTGCCGACGAAGGCAGTCTTTTTTGACTTCAAGAACGCCATGGCGTTCCTGTCGCGACGTGTGCGGCGCCAGAGCGCCGTGTCTCTTCACTTTTTTGGCATGGGCCGGACACAGCAGACAAAGGACCAATCAGAACAATCTCAGTTCGTCCTTCTCCCTGTCATAAAAGTAAACGCGATTCGAGAGCACTTCATAATCGGGGACACACTCTTTATTAATCTCGGTGACCATGCGTTCAAGCTCGAACCCGGAGAATCCTCCGGACGCGGGCGTCACGATGACCTCGTGGACACTGCTCGGAAGAACAAACAGATCTTCCCTGATCAGCCCCTCAAATTCGCCGAATACATGATCATACAGCATGGCCGAAGCACCGAAGCAGCGGCTCTCACTTGTCAGAATGTACATAGGCACCACCGGGTCAGGTACCTCACGGGCATTCTGCGAGCCATTGGCAAGAATATCCACCATTTCCCGCATCGTGTAGATCCTCGGAGGCTCAAATCTCTGCATATTGGCATCCGCGATTTTATCAAGCTCCTCTCCGGTGATCTCCCACCGCAGAAGGTCCGAATGCCTGATCGTACAGAAGGCGGACGGAAAGCGCCTGTCGCGAATCTCGTAATAATAGATTTTTGCCAGATCAAGGAACTTCACATACGGAACATCCGAAAGCAGCTCCTCATTCATAGAGTAATTGACCAGCCGGAATCGTATCCGTTCTTTCAGTCTGTCATACTTAAGGAACTCATCCACATCGAGCGGATAATCAAACGAATAGTGTCTGTTCTCCTCCAGAATGATTCTCACGATCGCCTCCAGAGAGAGCCCCTCCCTGTAGCGCTCGTAATACTGATTGATGTAGATCGTGGGAGCGATACAGCTGCCCTCGGGCATGATCGTAATCCCATCCAGGACCACTCCGTTGTTCTTTCTGACCGGTTTGAGAGTCACTTCCGTGTCACTGTCGAACTCCTCTCTCACCATACTGTAGATCCGTGCTTTAAAATCCTCGTAGTTCATATATTTCTCCTTTTTAATTAATTCGGGAACTTGCGCAGAACACACCAGGCGTTCTGTCCGCCGGAGAAACGCGAAAGACGAGGGAATGATACATGGTAAAAAATAATGGCAGAAAATTAAGAAGCCTTCCCGAATTTCGGGAAGGCCTCGTATTTATACTCTTGAAAGATATTCAGATGATCTTGTGTCGATTTTGACTACATCGCCGATGCTTACGAAGAGCGGAACCTGAATTGTTGCTCCGGTCTCAACTGTTGCCGGCTTTGTTGCGCCCTGTGCTGTGTTGCCTGCAAATCCCGGCTCTGTGTCAGTTACCTCAAGCTCTACGAACAGAGGCGGCTCAACGCTGAATACATTGCCGTTGTAGGAGCATACTTTGACGACGTCATTCGGCTTGACGAACTTCATAGCGTCGCCGATTACGTCTGCATTGATCATGATCTGATCGTATGTCTCCGGATCCATGAAATAATAAAGGTCTCCGTCATTGTAGAGATATTCCTGATCCTTGCGGTCAATTCTTGCTGCCGGGAACTTTTCTGTAGGGCGGAAAGTCTTCTCAACGACACCGCCGTTGATCACATTTCTCATCTTTGTACGAACAAACGCAGCGCCTTTGCCAGGCTTTACATGCTGGAACTCAACGATCTGCATGACCTGTCCGTCGATTTCGAGAGTTAAACCGTTTTTAAAATCACCTGCTGATATCATGTGTAATCCTCCTTCATGGTGTACAACTCATTTTATAATAAAAACAGAATGCTTGCAAGATGTTTGTTAGTCTCTTGGAACTTATTTGTCACCAATTGAGCCGGCTCCGTATATCCCGCGCTATGTCTTCCACCGTCCTGCCGTCCGTCGGGACGGTGATGTCCTGTGCCGTCTCATAATACTCTCTTCGGGCATTTTGCAAATGCAATATGCCTTCCGGTGAAAAGCGCCCCGAAAGGACCGGCCTTATTTCAGCCTCACTTCGCAGTCTCTGATACACGGTCTCCGGCGACGCTGTGAGGAGCAGGATCTTTCCGATGCTCTTCATTAAGACGATATTTCTCGCCCGGAGAACCGCTCCTCCGCCGCACGACACAATGCAGCCGGTCCCGGCCTCAAGCGATTTAATGCACTCCGTCTCTATATCCCTGAAGTACTTCTCACCGAACCGCTCGAATATCTCCGGGATGGACATGCCCTCCCGTTTTTCTATCTCTTCGTCCATTTCGATCACGCGCCGTCCGCATATGCGCCCGAGTTCCTCCGCAGTGGTGGATTTTCCCGCTCCCATGAAACCGATGAGGAACAGTGTTCCCGCCTCCCTCATCCGGTCATGGCGCATAGAAAGGATTTTGCGCATTTCTGAGACTTCCAGCTGGCCGGGGGCACTTGCCCTCCCGTCAATACACGCAAAAGTCACCGCCGAGCCGAAGACTTCGCCGTATGTCCTGGTCATTTGACCTGCCTCACCCATGGAGATGAGAATGGTCGGGATTCCAAGTTCGCCTTTCGCCCTGAGGCCTGCCGCCAGAACTTCATCGACATCCTCCTCTCTCACCGGCATGTAGGCTCCTTTGGCTATATCCGCCCCGCAATCTCGCATCCGCTCCATAGCCGTGTAAATATCAGCACGGCATGGGGTCGATGAAAAGTCATGCTCCGACATGACGACGCGGATACCGAAGCTGTGAGCTTCTTCCGCCAGCATTTGCGCAGTGGATATGCCGTATTCACAAGCTTCGGCGGTGCTGCCGGTCCCCAGTTCGATATCGATGAGATCTATACAGCCGCTTGAGATCGCGATCCTGAGAATATCCAGGTATTCTTCCGGATCCGCGGCAAATTGTCCCCCCTCGCGCTCTGACCTCAGGGTGAACAGAATCGGCCCGTCAAATATTCCTCTCACTTCCGCAAGAAGATCGAGCAGTCTCATGGTGTCAGAGACCCCGTCGAACACGTCCGCGCGGAGTTCTATTAGATCCGCCGTGCCGCGTGATTCGGCAGCCGCGGTGCATATATCCGCCTCGATCCGGCCGACAACAGGCACGGCTATAGCAGGAATCGCGCCGCCGAACGTTATATTTCTAACCTCAAACATTTTTCTTTTCCTCTTATTATGATATGATTAACACGCCGTTAAGGTCCCGCTTTCGAAGCGGGCTAAATTCGATTTTCCGGTCCGAGGAGGAGTACATAATGCAGAAATACTATCTTGTCGGGAGCCCGATCTCCCACAGTTTCTCACCGAAAATGCACAATCTGGCCTTCCGCCTGACAGGTCTTTCGGCCGAATACGGGCTCTTTGAGGCTGACGAGGCCGCCCTCCCGGAGGCTGTCAAAATGCTCGTATCCTCCGGTGCCTGCGGCTGGAACGTGACCATGCCGGACAAGACAGCCATGTGCGGCTTATGCGACGAGCTCTCCGAGGCCGCCCGGATCGGCCGCTCCGTGAACACGGTCAAGGTCGAGAACGGTAAACTTATTGGGGATACAACTGACGGCCGCGGTTTTGTGCGGGCGGCAGAAGAAGCCGGTTTTCCAATCGCAGGACAGAAAATCACTCTGCTCGGCACAGGGGGCGCCGCGTCCGCGATTTTGATCGATACCGTACTTGCGGGTGCGGACCGCATTTTCGTGTTCTATAACCGGATATCCTCACTTGACCGCGTCAGAAGGATCTCGGATGAGCTTTCGGGCAAATACAGCACCCGCATAAGCTTCCACGCTCTCTCCGACAGAGATTCTCTTCGGGAGAAAATTTTGAAAAGTTCCCTGCTCGTAAATGCCACGAGCGTCGGTATGAAAAAAAGTTCGGAGGATGTCTCGTATAAAGATGCTTCCCCGATCCCCGACACGTCATTTTTCCGTCCCGGTCTCAATGTCTTTGACGCAATCTACAATCCCCGCGAGACCTGCCTTCTTCGGATGGCATCCTCCTGCGGCTGTAATACCGAAAACGGACTTCCCATGCTGCTCTATCAGGGCGCGGAGTCCTTCAAGATCTGGACCGGGCTCGATTTTCCCGTTCGTGAAATCAGCAAGGCTCTGTTTTAATCTCTGGAGCAGAATTCTCGTGACATCTCCGATAATACCGCGAAAATGCGGCGGCTCGCAGTGAACCGCCGCATTTTTGCGCTTCATATTTATCCGCCCGTTTCTTTATTCACCGGACGGCGAACTTTTATCCTGCTCTATGGCGGCGATAATCTCGTCACAGATCTCATCGACGGTCTTGCCGTCGACTTCTACTGTCACATTTGCAATACGCCGGTAAGCAGGTTCGCGCTCCTTCATCATCTTGCTGACGCGTTCCTCAAGGTCACCTGCGCGAAGCCACGCGTGCTTTTCCTGCTTTGCCAGCTTGGCGACGACGGTATCATGTTTTACTTTCAGATAATAGACTGTTCCAAGTTTTTCCAGATATCCTGCGTTCTTGGGCATCAGCGCAAGACCGCTGCCAAGGACGATAACAGAGCGCTCTTCTCTGGACTGAAGTTCGATCAGGATCATCGTCTCCATGGCACGGTAATACGCGTCTCCGAATCGGTCATAGACTTCAGTCGTCCTCATTTTCAATTTCGCCTCTATCATCTTATCGACATCGACCAGAGGCAGCTCCAATCTTTTCGAAAGCGCTTTTGCCACCGCACTTTTACCGGAGCCCATAAACCCTTCGAGAATAATGTTATCCATAATGCTGTCCTTTATACTGCTTAAATCGAAAATATAAGTAACAACTCTATTGATTCTATTATACTCTTTTTACGTGAATTGCACAAATATTTTTATCATTGTCAGATTCTTTCCTTCATCGGGACATAATCTGCGCGGTCAGAAACGCTCACGTAAGCAGGACGTATGATTTTATCCATGTTAATGAGCTCTTCCAGCCGGTGCGCGCTCCAGCCTACGATTCTAGCGATTGCAAATATCGGCGTGTAGAGCTCGACAGGCAGACCCAGCATGTCATAGACCAGACCGGAATAAAAATCTACATTTGTGGATACGCCCTTGTAAATATGGCGCTTCTCGGCAATGACCTGCGGGGCGAGGCGCTCGACCCGGCTGTAGAGGTCGTACGTTTCTTCCTCTCCCTTTGCGATAGCCAGCTTCTCCACGTACTGCCTGAATATCTGGGCTCTCGGGTCGGAAATCGAGTATACCGCATGGCCGAATCCGTAGATCAGTCCTCTTCGGTCAAATGCCTCGCGTGCAAGCAGCCGGTTGAGATAGTAACGAATCTCATCGTCATCTTTCAGATCACTCACATTTTCCCGGAGGTCTCTGAACATCTGTATGACTTTGATGTTTGCCCCGCCGTGCTTCGGACCCTTCAGAGAAGCCAGCGAAGCCGCCACCGCCGAGTATGTGTCCGTTCCTGAGGAAGTGACAACATGCATGGTAAATGTCGAGTTATTGCCGCCGCCGTGTTCCATGTGAAGGACGAGAGCAAGATCCAGGACCCGCGCTTCGATCTCGGAATACTGTTTGTCCGGGCGGAGCATCCTCAGTATGTTCTCCGCGGTCCCCAGTTTCCTTGACGGGTTGTGGATATAGAGACTGTGGCCAAGCTCATAGTGATTGTAGGCCTGATATGCGTAGACCGCCAGCATCGGGAATGTCGCGATGAGGTTAATGCACTGGCGGAGCACATTCGGAAGGGATGTGTCATCCGCATACTTGTCGTAGGATGCCAGAGTCAGAACGGATTTCGCGAGCGAATTCATGATATCCTTGCTCGGGGCCTTCATTATGACATCCCTTGTAAAATTTGTCGGAAGTGATCTCTGGGCGACCAGCATTTGCCTGAAAGCCTTCAGCTGCTTTTCATTCGGCAGTGTGCCGAAGAGCAGCAGATATGTGGTCTCCTCGAACCCGTATCGTTTTTCGCCGATAAAACCGCTTGTGAGTTTTTCGATCGGAATTCCCCGATAAAAGAGTTCACCCTCGATCGGGATCTTCCTGCCGTTCTCATGTCTGAAAGCGTTAATTTCCGATATCTGTGTAAGACCGGCGACAACGCCGTTTCCGTTCAGATCCCGAAGCCCCCTCTTAACGTCATTGATCGCGTATAAGGTATGATCGATAGTAGACTGTGCACGGCAAAGCTCGGAGAGCTCTGTATGCTCGGGGGTCACTTTTTTAGAATATGCTGCCATTTGAGTACCTCCTTTTATTTATTCCTCTGCACAGAAGAAATGGCACCGCTGCCTCCCATGCAAAGTCAGTCAGCTAATTGTGTCATTCTATCATAAAAGGGGGCACTCTGTCACGAAAAACACAGCCAGAGTGTATACAATAGAGATTAATTGTCTAAAAAATAGTTTGTTTTAAGCGGAATATCAGTTAAGTCACATTTCAGCACAGCCCTCCTGCACATAACGACATGCAGGGAGCACGTTCATTCGACAATCCTATTGTGGAGCGTTCCGATCCCCTCGATCTCACAGTCGACCGTATCACCGACCGAGAGGAATCGCGGAGGATCAAACCCCATGCCTACGCCTGCCGGCGTTCCCATACTGATGATCGTTCCCGGAAGCAGCTTCATCCCGCGGGACAATTCCGCGATGCAATATGGGATGTCAAAGATAAAATCATCCGTGTTGCCATCCTGCCTCAGTTCTCCGTTGACATAGGATTTCACCTGCAGGCACGGTCTTCCCGGAATCTCATCCGCTGTGACGATCCAGGGACCGATCGGGGTAAATCCGTCAAGGCTCTTTCCCAGGTACCACTGTCTGTGGCCGGTCTGCACGTCTCTTGCGCTTATGTCATTCAGGATCGTATATCCGAAAATGTAATCGTACGCGTCCTCCTCCGGCACGTTATAGGCCTCCCTGCCGATAATGACAGCAAGCTCTGACTCATAGTCCAGCTTCTCAGTGACATCCGCATGGGCAGGTATCCCTCCGAAATCGGCCACTGCCTCCCCCACTCTCTTGGAAAAGTATATCGGCAGTTTCTTTTCGCCGCCGAAAGCCCGGTTCGAATACCGCTCCGCCTCCTTCGTATGTGCCCGGAAGTTCTCACCGAGACAGATCACATCCTGCGCAGGACGTGGGATCGGCGCGCACTTTACGATATCGCTGTATGGGATTCCCTCCTCGTCAGGGGATAGAAGAAACTCTGAGATGTTCCTTCTGTCTTCCTCCGTCAGTCTGGCCACCAGATCGTTCATATTAAAATATGATACTCCGATATCCGGGAGTGAGTACACAAGATTTCCGTCGTTTGAGAGAACTCCGAGAGTCTCATAACCGTTGTCCATATAAGTTAGCAGCTTCATACTTTCCTCTCTCCAATATCTGTGAATTCCGGTCTGCTGCATCTTTTGACACAGCCCATGAAAAACCCGGGGCAGGATACATATATAATGCTCCGCCCCGGGTCCGTAAATCCGACTTAAGCTTCTGCCTTCCAGAGACCGTGAAGGTTGCAGTAGTCATATGCCGCAACGACTTCGTCGCCTTCTGCGAGTGCAAAGACAGCTTCCGGAGCTTCTTCCGGAGCCAGATCTGCCTTCATGATAGTTTTCTTTGTCTCAAGCGCGATCCACTCGATATAGTGAGCCGCAAGCATCGGATGAGCCACTGCCCCGACTTTCACGACGACTTTGCTGCCGTCCTGCTCGATGACCGGCACGTGCTTCTCCTGTGCTGCATCCGTTGTGTTGGCTGTGAGTTCCTCAAGCGGCTCACCGCAGCACTTTACCGGACATGTACCCTTCTTGAGCTCAGCTACCATGTTTCCGCACTTTTTGCATACAAGAATTCTCATATTGTCTCCTCCTAAAGTAAATGACGGCACTGATGGCCGATAAACGTATATGCATATTATACTACAATGAGCCCGTGCCTACCATATTTTTAGTGGAAATCGAAAAAGAGCTGAGGTATTGGCCTCAGCTCTTTTCGTTTATTCATGCGGAAGATGGGACTTGAACCCACACGCAAGCATTATGCACAAGATCCTTAGTCTTGCTCGTCTGCCAGTTCCGACACTTCCGCGCGTCAACATATGCTATTATATGGATTTGACGTACCGATGTCAACAGTTAATTTCATGAATTTTGAGCTTTTGCGCCAGGATGCTTTTCTGTGTGGCACACGCGTGGATGCTGCTAAGGGAATATGATACGTCCATATGTTTCAGGGACGGTAAGCCTTCATCCTTCCTCCCAGGCCAGACCGAACTCAGCAGC
The DNA here is from genome assembly GCA_017514845.1 of Lachnospiraceae bacterium. Lineage (GTDB taxonomy): Bacteria > Bacillota > Clostridia > Lachnospirales > Lachnospiraceae > Chordicoccus. Next base: position 19,725 of record JAFWIM010000100.1, on the reverse strand, counting down.
CAGAGCTTTGCATCGTTCCAGATCTTTCTTTGTAGGAGGATCCAACGGATCCCCCATGAGATGCTGCATCACATCGGCATCCTTAAGCACTTCATCAAACGGAAGATGGCGCCGTTTCTTTTCACTGTGAAAATAGATTGCCCCGCAGACCTCCGTAATCTCACTCTCGGTAAAAAGGTCTGTGTCCCTCATGATTTCTCTTGCCATTTTGGAGCCGTTCGGCCCGTGCTCGTGGGAAATGCCTGTCGTATATCTGTAGATATCGTGCAGAAGGCCTGCAATCATACTGAGCTCGACATTCTGCCCGCGCTTCATGGCGATCAGGGCGGCTGCCTGAGCGACCCCGTGCGTATGAATGAAGGCTTCATTGCGCAGGTACCGGTCAGGAATGCTGTTGTATCTGTAGTTCACAATATCTCTTATCGTGTCTATTCTCGAGCCTCTCGAATCGCTCATAACAAACCTCCTCCTTGCGATAAAGTGCTCATACACTGTTTCTCGTTTCGCATGCTGCTTTTATATTACATGTTTTCAGGATAGTTTCCAACATGTTTTGCCGGCAATTCCCACACAAGACAATTATTGATTCCTTCGGTGACAAAGCAGGAACCCGGTGGTATGATTAGCGAAGAGTCTTAGCCGTTCGGATGCGAACGGCATTTATGTAATCTTGCAAAAACTAGTAAATCAGAATGATGATCAAGGAGCAGGGGTTAAAAATGGAACTAAGAGAACAAATCGAAGCCATCGCCATCGAAGCCGGCAAAATAATGCTGTCCGCCGACAGCATTCAGGCAGCAACGGACGAAAAAAGCGGGCATGCCAACTTTGTCACCATGTATGACAAAAAAATACAGGAGTTTTTATTTGCGGAACTTGCCCGGCTGCTGCCGGAAGCATCATTTGTAGGCGAGGAAGAAGGCGCCGAGAGCTTTCGTGAGGAGTATCGAAATGGGTATGCGTTTGTCATAGACCCGATTGACGGCACGACCAACTTTATAAAGGCTTACCGACCGTCCGTGACGTCAATCGGTCTTCTCCTTGACGGGAAGCCGAACATCGGAGTCGTTTATAATCCGTATCAGGGAATCATGTATTCCGCGGAAAGAGGCAAAGGATCGTATAGAAACGGCATCCGAATTTACTCATCAGAAGAGCCGCTTGCAAGAAGCATCTTTTCGATGGGCACCGCCCCCTATTACGAGGAGCTCACGGCCCGCTCATTCAGGATCGCTGAGAAGTATCTCCATAGGACGATTGACATGCGGCGCAGCGGAACTGCTGCCTGGGATCTCTGTCTGCTCGCAACAGGGATTACCGGTCTTTACTATGAACTGAAGCTTGGCTTATGGGATTTTACAGCCGGAGCAATTATTGCCGAAGAGGCAGGCTGTGTTCTCACGGATATAGACGGAAATCCACTCACGTATGACGGTCCGTCATCTGTGCTGGCTGTTTCAGCGGGGGTAGCGCGGGAGAACTATCTGCCGGAAGCATAATGACGCTGCAGTAAATCTGTATCCGGCGGAAATTTACCGCTGTATTTAGCCTGTATTCAGCCTGTATCCATCCGAAAAAATATCTTTAATAAATGTGTTGACAAATCAAAAAAAAGACGATACAATATCTTTTGTTGACGCGCGGAAGTGTCGGAACTGGCAGACGAGCAAGACTAAGGATCTTGTGCATAATGCTTGCGTGTGGGTTCAAGTCCCATCTTCCGCACGAAGGCCGGAGAACTAATTTCTCCGGCCTTTTTTCATATTCAAAAAGAATTATTCTTCATCAGCTGTTGACCCAATGAAACCCGCCAGAGCCAAAATCTGCCACATACCTTTTTAGCAAGATTTCTGCTGACTCCGCACCGGACCACTGAAAGTCGCAAGACAACGGGGCGGTCATAATTGAATTCTTTATCAAAAGCCCTTGAAGGAAGCAGTAGGGAAGGAACTTGATGGCAGTAGACATAACTCTTTTTGGTTTCTGTACTGTCATTTTTGGGTCACTCAGCAGTCAAAAACACTAAAATAGTAATATGAACTGTCGTTCACATTCTTGACCGACAGTTCATAAAAGACAATTCTTATTTCCTACTGTCGACCCGACAGTCAAAAACGTCAAAAGAATAATATCAGCAGCCGCAACCCCCAAAAGTGTACTATGACCCTTATCTCGCGAGAAGCCTCAGAATATCATTGTACATTACGTAAACCGACAGGAGCAGCAACGCCAGAACAGCGACGAGCTGCAGCGTCATCTCCACTTTCTGATTCACGGGTCTTCTCAGTATCAGCTCAAACAGCATAAAGAACAGCCTGCCTCCATCAAGCCCCGGAATCGGAAGCAGATTCATGACACCGAGGTTCGCGGAAATGAGGATCAGAAGATTGATCATATTCATCCAGGTGATCAGCGCGCCCTCGGATTTCGTCTCCTCGTAGGTCTCACCGACAATATCGACGACACCGACAGGACCCGAGAGATCTTGCACTCCGAACACTCCTGTAAACAGCGCTCCGACGGACCTGACCGTGGATGTTATGAGGTAGCGAAGCTCAATGACACTGTACTTGAGAACACCGAAGGAGGATGTCCTGACCCTCCCGAGATTGTAGGAGAAGCCAAGGCTCACAGATCTGTTTTCTACCGGCGTGACATCCGCCTCAAAGCTTTTACCTTCCCGCTCCAGAGTCAGATGCACGCTCGCCTCCGTCAGCGGGTGCTCATCAAAATATGTATTGAGCGACTGTGCGTCTGTGATCTCTGTTCCGTCGATGCCCGTAATCACGTCACCTGCCGCTACACCCGCTTTTTCAAGCGGTGAATCGGTTCCCACGGCTTCAATAAGGGCTTTCGGCTGATCCACATGGTAGGTCATTCCCATCATATAGCGGACTGTGACCTGCGGATCAAATGCGACCGTCTTCTTTTGGCCTTCATGCACGTAGGTCATAGTGACCTTTGAGTCCTCAGTCAGTGAATTGAAGACGAACCACATCGACAGGTCACGCCCGATACTGATATGGTCGCCCATAAATTCTGTCACCGTGTCGCCCTCAGCCAGTCCGGCTTCCGCAGCCGGTGAACCCTCCTGCACGTAGACGACCTCGGCCGGGTCGTAACCGATAAGGCTGATGATAACTACTGCTCCGACAAAAGCGAGTAAAAAATTGAAGAGAGGTCCTGCAAATATTATCGCCGCCCTCTTTCCGAGCGAGGCCGCCTGAAAGGAGCCCTCTTCGGGCGGAGCCGGCTCCTTCGGAGTGTCATCCCCGTCCTCATCCTCATCATCGTACTCGTACATGCCTTTCATCTGGCAGGAACCGCCAAACAAAAGCAGCTTCAGTGAATATCGCGTCCCGTTTTTTACAGTCGTAAGGATTCTGGGACCGAAGCCGATCGAGAATTCTTCTACGTCAACTCCCGCCATTTTCGCGAACAGAAAATGGCCGAACTCGTGAAACGCGATCAATATCGACAGAATTAAAAAAGCTATAATCCATTTCATACAGTAATTATCTCCGTACAGACATATTAAAAAAGCCGCCGTGCTGCATATCATATCACGCAGTCCGGCGGCAGAACGTTCTGATTGGTAAGACTGCGGCGCAGCCTTTTATGTGCAGGCGCCTTTCTGATGATCAGGCTGCGCTGATCAGGACAAGTGACAGGAAATAAATGATCGGCGCAGTGAAAATTACGCTGTCAAAGCGGTCAAGCACACCGCCGTGACCGGGTATGAGCTTTCCGTAATCTTTGATTCCCTTGTCTCTCTTAATTGCCGAAGCGGCCAGATCTCCGACCATCGAAATAAGTGCTCCCGCCGCGCATATGATCGCATACGCCGGCATCGGCTGATGGAAAATAAACGCATACAGAAGCCCGAGGAGACCTGCTCCGACGACACCTCCGATCGCGCCCTCCACCGATTTTTTCGGACTGAGGATAGGAGCCATTTTGTGACGTCCCAAAAGAACGCCGACACAATACGCGCATGTGTCCGAGCCCCACGAGCTCAGGAAGACCAGCCAGACGAGGATCTTGCCGCTCTCGGCGCTCCGGATTACATATATGAATCCGAGCATGACAGCCACATAGACCATCCCGAAAAAGGTCGCGATCACCTGCTCCGCATGATACTTCGGATACGCAAACACATAGGCTGCAAGAATAAGAATCAGAGTCATGACGATGCCGACCAGATAATACTGCTCGGGCATGAAGAAGAGGAGGCCGTAATAGGCGATAGCTCCCGCGAATCCCATGGCGGCAAGTGAATTTATCGTCTCCTCCGGCTCTTTTCCGCGGTTCTTATCCCTGGCCTTGTACTCTCTGCCCTCCGCCTGCTTCTGGGCCGGATTCGGTTTCACGATCCCCATGGCTCCGTAGAGTTCATGCATACCGACGAGCGAGACAAAAAGCAGTGTCAAAAGAAGCAGCGGTCCTCCGATGATAATTGTCGCGAGCGCGATGATTACGAGAACGATCCCGCTGATGAGTCTTGTCTTAAACATATGTCTCATATCCTCCCTGATCATAGAACAAATATGTGACTCGTATGTGTTCGTAAGTAAATATCTTGCCGCCACCGGAAAGTTTACTCCCCGTCACATAAGAGCTCACTCTTTGGAGAGTTCACTTCCCATCACTGAAAAGCTCACTCTTTAGAGAGTTTACTTCTCATCACTGAAAAGCTCGCTCTTTATCTTCTCCATGATTGAATCGCTGTCGATTCCGAGCACACTCCGGAGAAGAGTCACGTCACCGTGCTCTACATAGGCGTCCGGAAGTGTAATATTTACGACTCGTATGCCCGGATAATGCTTCTCCACATAGTCTGTGACACATTCCCCGTATCCACCCCGCTTCACATTCTCCTCGAGGGTGATGATCGTGTCATGGTTCTTCGCGAGGCGGTCAATGACGTCGGTGTCCACCGGCTTTATAAAGCGCCCGTTGACGAGCGAGCACCGATGCCCCTGGCAAATGAGTTTTTCTCTTATATGCTCCGCTGTGCTCACCATACTTCCGACAGCCATGAGGGCAATACCGCTCTCCTCATAAATCATTTCACTCTTGCCGTACTCGATCTCTGCCAGATGGTTCGGGAGCCCGTCGTAAGCGATTCCTCTCGGATACCTAATGGCGATAGGACCGTCAAAATTCAGCGCGAATCTGAGCATTTTTCGAAGCTCCCACTTGTTCTTGGGAGCCAGCACCGTCATATTGGGAATCGCGGACATGTACGTGAGATCCAGAATTCCCTGGTGGGTCTCACCGTCGCTTCCGACCAGACCTGCCCGGTCTATGCAGAAAACGACCGGCAGATTCTGAAGACATACGTCCACCATGATCTGGTCAAATGCCCTCTGCATGAACGATGAGTAGACCGCGACAACCGGTCGCAGCCCGGCGGCAGCCATGCCGGCAGCCGATGTGACGGCGTGCTGTTCGGCAATTCCTACGTCGAAGAATCTCTCCGGAAATCTCTGTGCAAATTTCTTCAGCCCGGTGCCATCCGGCATCGCGGCCGTCACGGCTGCGATGTCACTGTTTCTCGAGGCGATCTGACAGAGCTCGTCAGAGAAGACTTCCGTGTAGGTCTCCTTCTTTTTTCTTCCCGTCGACCTGCCTGACGCGATATCGAAGGCGCCGATTCCGTGGAACTTTTCGGGATTATTCTCCGCCGGTGCGTATCCTTTGCCCTTCTGCGTGACCACATGGATCAGGACCGTGCGGTCGATCCGCTTGGCTTCGTGGAACAGAGTCGTCATCTTGCGGATGTCGTGGCCGTCGACAGGACCCAGATAAGTGATGCCCATGTCCTCGAACAGCATTCCGGGCACCAGGATCTGCTTGATGGAATGTTTCGTTCTCGATACGAACTGATACATATGCTCGCCGATTCCGGTCTTTTTCAGTCGACGTGTCACATGTTTCTTTAAGGTGTTGTAGCCTTCCAGAGCGCGTATCTCGCTGAGATATGTCGACATGCCTCCAACATTCGACGCTATGGACATATTGTTGTCGTTGAGAATAATAATAAAGTTTTTATCCCTGCCGCCCGCATTGTTGAGCGCTTCATAGGCCATGCCGCCGGTCAGGGCTCCGTCGCCGATCACCGATATGACTTTATAATCATCGCCGAGAATATCGCGGGCCTGCACCATGCCGAGCCCTGCGGATATTGATGTCGAGCTGTGGCCAGTATCAAAGACATCGTAGCAGCTCTCTTTCCGCTTGGGGAAGCCGCTCATGCCGCCGTATTGACGCAGCTCGTCAAAACCGTCTTTGCGGCCGCTGAGGATTTTATGGGTATATGATTGATGCCCGACGTCCCAGATCACCTTATCGGTGGGGAAATTAAATACCCGGTACAGGGCGATCGTCAACTCCACAACGCCGAGATTCGAAGCGAGATGACCGCCGGTGTGACTGATCTTTTCAATCAGAAAGCTGCGGATCTCCGAAGCGAGCTCTTCCATTTCAGGATATGTCAGTTTTTTTATATCTTCCGGTCCCTTTATCGTATCAAGGATCATTATTTCACCTCATCGCCATCATCCACAGAATTCAAGTGTATGTCAGCCACTGTAAGCAGCTGCAAATGCTGGTATTGTAATAATGTACTTCAACCGCCGCATGAATCGGTGTCAGTTGAGTTATATTATATATCAAATACCACTCGAAAACTATAAATTTTACATAAACAAGGGCATTACCCGTCTCTGACGGAAAATGCAGCCCCTGCCGTTCGAACGGCCAGGAGCTGCATGCAGAGTATCCCGCAAAAACACGATCTGTCGAAAAATGCTTTCGCGGCCGGATACGTATAGTCTTATCAGGAATTATATTTTTCTTCGCAATATGCATCAATCTCATTCTGGACCGCGAAAATCTCATCCACCGTCGGTGCGGCGATCACACTGTGCCTCGACATCGTGTCCTCGATCACATCATAAATCTGAAGGAAGGAGATGTCTCCTCTGCGGAAGATCGCATTTGCCCACTCGTTGGACGCGTTAAAGACAACAGGCATGGACCCGCCTGTCCTGATGGCAGAAACAGCCAGCGGCAGCCCGCGGAACGTCTCATTGTCAGGAACACCGAGATCAAGGCCGGCGAGCGACTTGAAATCGAGAGGAACAGCCGGTGACGGCAGATGCAGCGGATATGTCAGCGCATACTGTATCGCAATGCGCATATCCGACGGACCCATCTGCGCGAGGATCGATCCGTCCTCATACTCGACCGCGGAATGAATAATGCTCTGCGGCTGTATCACGACTTCGATCTGATCAACATCCACATCGAAGAGCCATTTTGCCTCGATCACTTCAAGACCTTTATTCACCATGGTGGCGGAATCGACGGTAATCTTCGGTCCCATGCTCCAGGTGGGATGGGCGAGCGCCTGCGCGGCAGTGACGTTCATGAGCTCCTCGCGGGTCCTGCCGCGGAACGGACCGCCGGAAGCTGTGAGAAGGATTCTTCTGACAGCTGAACCCGCTCTTCCCTGCAGAGCCTGAAAAATCGCTGAGTGCTCGGAATCGACCGGCAGAATTTTCACACCCTTTTTGGCAGCGAGCGGCAGTATAATGTGACCTGCACAGACGCAGGTCTCTTTGTTGGCAAGCGCAATATCCTTGCCCGCCTCTATCGCAGCGATCGTAGGGCGGATACCGATCATACCGACGATGGCAGTCACCACAACATCGGCTGACGGGACCCGGCACACCTCGATCAGGCCGTCCATGCCGCTAAGGACTTTGACACGCGTGTCGGCAAGGCGCACGGCGAGATCCGAGGCAGCTTTCTCATCATAGACGGCAACTAACTCGGGACAGAATTCTCTGGCCTGTTTTTCGATCAGATCGATCTGACTCCCGCAGGCCAGGGCGACGACATCCATCATATCAGGATGCTTCCTGACAACGTCCAGCGTCTGCGTACCGATCGATCCGGTCGATCCCAATACGGCAATGTGTTTCATCAGATTGTCATGAGCTCCTTTGTCTTCTTCTCGACTGCCTCGTCGACCTTCTTGATGAACTTATCTGTCACTTTCTGAAGGGCCTCTTCAGCATCGGCGATCTCATCCTCGGATACTTCACTCTTCTTCTTGAGCTTCTTGAATGCGTCGTTGCCGTCGCGGCGGATATTGCGGCAGGCTACCTTGGACTGCTCACCGAGTTTCTTGACATCCTTGACCAGCTGTTTTCTGCGCTCCTCCGTGAGTTCGGGGAAAATAAGGCGGATAACGCTGCCGTCATCAGACGGGTTGATACCGATATCGGACTTTTGGATTGCCTTGACAATGCTCTTTACAAGCTTTTTGTCCCACGGCTGGATCTGTATCATACGGGCTTCCGGAACAGTGATGCTGGCAACGCCGTTGATCGGAGTCGGGGAGCCGTAATACTCTACAGTGACTTTATCGAGGACATGCGGATTGGCACGGCCTGCGCGGACAGCCTGAAGCTCAGTCTCAAGATTCTTCAGCGTCTTCTCCATTTTCTCTTCATACGGTTTTGTTCTCTCGTTACTCATAAATGTTTTTCCTCCCTTTCCCGGGTCTTTTTATGTTATTCATGTCCTGTCCTGAGCGGGGTGATCTACCGGCGTATCCCGCCCGGACAGAGTAAATGTTTCGTTCTTTCGCGGTCACATGCACCTGCCTTACCGGCAGCCTGCCATCAGACAGTGACTACAGTTCCGTCAATGTCGCCGCCCGCAGCGCGGATAATGCTGTCCTTCTCGTTCAGACCGAACACGAGCATCGGCATTTTATTCTCTTTGGCGATCACCGCCGCCGCTCCGTCAACTACGCCCAGACCTTTTGCGACGACTTCCGAGATGCTGATCTCAGAGAACTTTCTGGCGTTAGGATTGCTCTTCGGGTCATCGTCATAGACACCGTCGACAGACTTGGCAAGCAGAATCATTTCCGCCTCTATCTCGACAGCGCGAAGGACTGTGGCTGTGTCCGTGGAGAAGTACGGATGTCCCGTTCCGCCTGCGAAAAAGACGACCTTGCCCTCCGCCAGTGACTCCATGGCCAGATCTTTCGAGTAGAGTTTCGTGAAAGCTCCGACAGCGAACGGTGTCAGTATCTCTGTCTTCATTCCGTTTGAACGGAATATTTCAGACACATAAATACAGTTCATGACTGTCGCCAGCATTCCGATCTGGTCAGCCTTGCAGCGCTCGATCGCGTCCGACGAGCGACCTCTCCAGAAGTTGCCGCCGCCGATAACAACCCCGACAGCACAGCCGCCGTCCACGATCTCTTTGACCTGCTTCGCGACTTTCTGAACCGTTGCCTCATCAAATCCTGTCTTTTTATCTCCGGCAAGTGCCTCGCCGCTGAGTTTTAATAATACGCGATTCATACATCCTCCTTTAGGTGCCTATGTGCCAGACACATATAACTTGCATAATTATACCATAGTTTTCAAATATTTCGAACATTAGAGGAAAAATTTTTAGCAGGCAGCATAAAGCCTGTAACAGCTCATGCGAAAAATCAAAAGCCGGCGCAAAGCATCATCTTCATCGAAAAACGCAGGTTCTCCTCTGCGAGCTTAGAAGATGCCTTCGCATCTTCTGATCTCTCGGTCGAACCTGCAATGTTTTTCTCACGAAGATGAATGCTTTGCGGCCGGCAGCCGAGTTGAAACAGCATCCCGGCTTTACTTTTGCGAAAGCTCGACACCTACGCAAAAATCCCGCAGCCGAAAGGCTGCGGGATTCATAAATCTCTATTTCGGATCACATCATCTTCCTGATCTCATCCATAAATGTTTCCACGTCCTTGAACTCGCGATACACGCTCGCAAAGCGGACGTACGCTACTGCGTCCAGGGCCTTAATGCGCTTCATGACCATCTCGCCGATCTCAGTCGTCGGAATCTCACGCTCGCCCTTGTTGTAGATTTCTGTCTCGACAGAATCCACGAGATCCTTGATCTGCTGTGCGGACACAGGTCTCTTATGGCAGGCACGTATAACACCATCCTCGATCTTATTCCTGTTATACTGCTCCCTGGTCTGATCTTTCTTGACCACCATGAGCGGACTCAGTTCGACCTTTTCGTATGAGGTGAACCGCTTTCCGCAGGTGTCGCACATGCGGCGTCTGCGTATCGCGGTATTGTCGTCGACCGGTCTGGAATCGACTACTCTGGTATTATCGTTTCCGCAAAATGGGCATTTCATTTATCTGTTCCTGTTCTTCAGAAAATCCGGGATCTGGATCTCCTGGGTCTTGACTGTCGGTGTTACGTTGGACTGCTGAAGCACCGGAGCTGCCTGCGGGGCTGCCTGTGGAGCTGTATGCGGTGTGGAGAATATGCTGCGATCCCAGTCCGGCATCTTATAGCTTGTTGTCTGCGGCTGCGGCTGCGGAATCTGGCGCGGCTGCTGTCCCATTCTCTGCTGCTTCGGCTTGTTCGGAACACCGCTGACATCCTGAAGACCGGTAGCCATGACCGTGATCTTGCATGTATCGACAGCAGCGTCGTCATACATGGCACCGAAGATGATGTTGGCTTCGTCGCCTACGATCTCCTGTACATAGGTAGCTGCCTCGTTGGCATCCATGAGAGAGATGTCGCCGCGGATATTAATGATGACATTCTCAGCGCCCTTGATGGAAGTCTCGAGAAGCGGGCTCTGTACTGCCTGCTCTACAGCCTCGAGAGCCTTCTCATCGCCCTTGGACTCACCGATACCGATATGGGCGATACCGCCGTTGGTCATAACAGTCTGAACGTCGGCAAAGTCGAGATTGATGAGGGCCGGCTGATTGATGAGGTCCGTGATGCCGGCAACTGCCTGCTGAAGAACTTCATCAGCCTTCTTGAGAGCTTCCGGCATAGTTGTGCGCCTGTCAACGATCTCAAGGAGCTTATCGTTCGGAATGACGATCAGTGTGTCTACATTCTGCTTCAGTCTCTCGATACCGTCGAGAGCGTTCTGCATGCGCTTCTTAGCCTCGAAGCGGAACGGCTTTGTAACAACGCCGACTGTCAGGCAACCGAGCTCTTTTGCGATACTTGCAACGACCGGGGCACCGCCTGTGCCTGTGCCGCCGCCCATACCGCAGGTGACAAATACCATATCAGCACCCTGAAGGACCTGCTTGATCTCGTCTGTGCTCTCAGTTGCGGCCTGCTCACCGACTTCCGGCTTTGCTCCCGCACCGAGGCCCTTGGTAACTTTCTCGCCGATCTGTACCACAGTCGGAGCTTTGCACATATTAAGTGCCTGCTTATCTGTATTGATTCCTACAAATTCAACTCCGCCGATTGCTTCGTCGACCATGCGGTTCACGGCATTATTGCCTGCTCCGCCTACACCAACTACAATTATACGTGCAGCAGATTCAGCTTCATTGGTTGTGATTTCTAACAAAACAGTTCCTCCTTTTGACCGCCTTCAAAAGCAGCCTATTATTTGCTACTCTATCCAGATATAGAATATTTTCACATGATAACATCATTAACAATCATATAGTCTTTAGATGCATTTATCAAGAATTTTTTTCATTTTTTGAAAAAATAAGACGACTTTGCGTCCCGTCATAATTCTCTAGATGTAGTGTTCCGGACCTGCCGAGAAGCTCATATATGATATGCTTGAATACATCAAGTCGTCTCTCGATATGGGCTCCGTCACCCAGATCGACGGTGACGTCGTTAAAGTGGAGACACAGGTTTCCCTTGTCGGAGACGTCCACCGAGGTCGGATAAATGCTGTTCTCCTCCGCAAACGACTTGAGGGCTCCCAGGGCTTTGTAGATGGACGAATATCTGACCGGCAGCTTCTCACCGACCGCCGCGCCGCTGATACGGAGACCCGTGATCTCCGGAATGTAATTCTCCGCAAACGTATCTTCAGAAGCGTACTCCTTCACGAGCACCTCCTCCGCGGGAATCGGGGTCACCGAGCTCACTGATGACTCATCCGCCGGAATCGGGGTCGGAGAAGCATCGTCCGTAAGCTCCGGCTGGATCAGGATTGTTTCATCTCCATCCTCTTCATAGTCGCCGTACTCCTCAGAATACCCTTCGTTATCGTACTCCCCGTCGTAGTTTTCCTCATTGTCGGAACCCTCGTCATAGCTGTCCTCATTGTCGGCATTCTCGTATATGTCACCGCCGTCATCGTAGTCTTCCTCATAGTCACCATACTCATCGTAGTCTTCCTCATACTCTGCGGTGTCCGGATCCACATAGGTTTCCTCATCGGTGAGGTAGTTCACCGATTTCACCTGATACGCGGAACTGTCCGGCTCCTCCGCGGTGCTGACGGATGCGTCCGCCGCGGATTCCGTCGTATTCTCCGATTGCGCGTCTTTCGGTGAAGGTTCGGGGACCGGGGCATCCCCGGGCAGCGTCTCTTCGTTCATAAGTGCCTTGTACCCGCTCTCGTTCATGGCTGACTCTACACGCACCACCCCGTTGCGGTCAAAGTACCAGTACCTGTCATCATGTTTGACGTAGCCGACCAGCGACTTTTCCCTGACGGTGACTTTCACTGTGTCGTGCTTCACATAAGCGACGTCCACAGTTTCCATGAAAGAGTTCCCCCTGATCTTTCTGTCGTTAAACGCGAGACATAGAAACAGCGTGTTGTCTCTCATGGGACCCTTCTGAATCATTTCCGCGACCTCGCTGTCCGACTCATGGCAGTTGCCCGATACCTTAATGTCTGTCACTCTGAACACAAAGAGGCATACAAAGGCGGCGCTCAAAATGAGCGCCACAGTGAGTATCCAAAGAAGGTTCTTTATTAATCGTCTACGTTTTTTACGCCTTTTCCCTGACATATTCCTTGAATTTATCTCCTCGCACTTCGTAGTTAGGGAACTCTCCCCATGAAGCACAGGCCGGGGACAGAAGGACCGCATCGCCGGGCTCCGCATGATCCCTGCAGAAATCCATGGCCTCGTTCATATCCTCAAGGAGCACGATTCTCTCCTCCGGGAAGCCGACCGAGACGGCTGCATCACGAATGTCGAATTTCGTCTTTCCCTCGAGGACGAACCATTTGACTCTTCCTTCAAATGACCGGATCCATTCCCTGTAATCAGAGCCCTTGTCGTACCCTCCGGCGATCAGCAGCGTCGGCCGGCTCATGGCCTGGATTCCCTTAATAGCCGCATCCGGATTCGTCCCCTTGGAATCGTTGTACCATCTGACTCCGTTCTTTTCGCCTGAGAATTCAATGCGGTGCGCGACCGGGTTAAAGTTCTCGCAGGTCTTTCGCACACTCTCCGGGGATACACCGTACGTGAGGGCCATAGCGGCTGCCGCCATGACGTTTTCATAATTATGGACACCGATAAGTTTCAGGTCCGTGACGTCAAGAAGGATGTACTCCTCTCCGCCGCGTGTGACCACAACAGAATTGCCGCTAAGATAGATACCGTTCTCAATTCTTCTCTCGGAGGAGAACCAGAATATATCCGCCGGACATGCATTTGCAAATGCGCGAAGCTCCTCATCCTCATAATTGAGAACACAGACGTCCTCTTTCGTCTGGTTCTTCGTGATGAGCTCCTTGCACCGGATGTACTCCTCCATGGTGTGATGCCTGTTCAGATGGTCCGGAGTGATATTCAGTATCGCTGATACCGTCGGGTGGAACTCGCAGGTCGTCTCGAGCTGGAAGCTGGAGAGTTCGGCCACGATCACCGATTCCTCCCGTGTCATAAGAGCGGCGTCGGTGTAGGCGTTGCCGATGTTGCCGACCACAAATGTGTGATAGCCGGCCTTCTCCATGATCTCGCCGAGCAGAGACGTCGTCGTAGTCTTTCCGTTCGTGCCGGTGATGCCGAGCACGTGGCCTTTGGAGGTCTGCCATGCCAGCTCCACCTCGCCCCAGATCGGGATACCTGCATCCCGGAGGGCATTCACGGGTGCTATGTCTGTGGGAACGCCCGGGCTTAAGACAGCCAGATCAAGCGAAGAAACCACTTCATCCGGAATACTCCCGATGCAGACCGATGTGCCGGGAATATCTCGAAGAAGTTCTGTAAGCTCCTCCTCACTCTTCTTTTCATCAAACACTATGGCGTGCGCCCCGACTTTCGAGAGCAAGGATGCCGCGCCGATACCGCTTTTACCCGCCCCGTATACCAATACTTTTTTATCTTTCAGTTCCATATATACCTTCCCATTTTAAAGTGCTATAAATCCGACAATGCAGAGTATGGCTGTCACGATCGTAAATACGGCTACCACCCGCGTCTCGGACCAGCCAGATTTTTCAAAGTGATGATGGATCGGTGCCATCTTGAAAATGCGTTTTCCGTGAGTCGCCTTAAAGTAGCTGACCTGCAGAATGACCGAAAGGACCTCGACGAAGTAGATAAGGCCTACGATCAGAATGTACAGCGGCATCTGCATGGCGTAAGCCATGCTGATCACGAATCCGCCGAGGGCAAGCGATCCGGTGTCCCCCATAAATACCTTGGCGGGATACGCGTTGTAGAGCAGGAATCCGAGGAGACCGCCCAGAACGGCGGATCCGATCGGGGCTGCGCCGGCTTTAAGAAGCAGGGACGCAACTGTAAAAAACACTGCGACGACCGCCGTGACAGAACTCGCGAGACCGTCGACGCCGTCTGTGAAGTTCACCCCGTTGACAGTCCCGCCGATCGCGAACACGACCAGAGGATACTGCAGCCACCCGATATCGACGATCATTCCGCCGGTGAACGGAATGCGCAGACCCATGGGAGTCCTAGCAAATACTTTCATGTAGATCACGTATACCACGATCACCACGATCTCGAGGAGAAGCTTCTGCCACGCTATAAGACCGTCCGAATCATGTTTTACGACCTTCAGATAATCATCCAGAAAACCGATCAGTCCATACGCGAGCGTGAGGAAAAGGATCGGCCCTATGTTCGGGGATTTCCATATAAAGATCAGAGACGTCGCCGTGATCGAGACCAGGAACATAATGCCGCCCATCGTAGGTGTCCCGGCTTTGGCCAGATGCGTCTCCACCCCCAGAGCCCTCTCTGTATTTGAGAGTTTCAGCCGCGCCAGGAAAGGAATCAGGAACGGTCCGATTGCCGCGGAAATCGCGAACGAGATCAGCGCCGGAATTAATGCTGTTATTTCAACCATCTTTTCTACCCCATCATATTTACATCAGTCGGCAAAGCCGGCTTCTTCATTGGTAATACCGTCATCCAGGAAAGTATTTCCTCCCTGGGTATTGGCCGCATCCTCGGAGCCCATGACTTCGGGGACATTGGTATCCGCCACCGTATCGGCCTCCGCTTCCGTGGACAGGCTGTTCTCCAGTGTGGAGTTCAAGATCTCATTTGCAGGAAGAAGCTCTTCATCCGGATATATATTCATATACGGAAGAATCTCGGTCAGCAGGTCTTTCGCGATCCACTGCGCGTACCGGTTGTCTGCCTGCTGGGTCGCATTCGGCTCGTCGACAACGACATAGAGCACGATCTGCGGGTTCTCATACGGTGCAAATCCGATGAAGGAGACCAGATACTTTCCGTCCGCTCTCGGTATCTTCTGCGCCGTCCCGGTCTTTCCTCCCATGGAATAACCGTTTACCTTGGCATATCCGCACCCGCCCTCATCAACGGCGAGTTTCATGTAGGACCTTATTTTGGCGGCATTATCTGACGCGATTGTCTGTGCCTTCAAGATGCCGTTATTGACTTTTTTCGTGCTGCCGGATGAACTGACGATCCTGCTGACCACGTGCGGCTGGTAATAATAGCCGCCGTTGACGATTGACGAGATCGCGGCTGCCTCCTGGATCATCGTACACTCAAAGCCCTGTCCGAAAGAGTTCGTCGCAAGATCGACCGATCCCATCGTGTCCTGCGTGTAGAGTATGCCTCCCGCCTCGCCGGACAGATCTATGCCGGTCCTTGATCCGAAATTGAATATCCTCTGATACTTGCAGAATTCACTGACGCCCATGGCCGATGATATCTGCATGATCGCGTCATTGCAGGAGTTCGCGATGACCTGGGGCACAGTCTCCTCACCGTGTCCGGCTTCCTCCGCGCACTTGATGCGGGTACCGGAGACGACCTCGCTGCCGTCACAGACGAAGGTCTCGTTTCCGGAGAGGGTCCCATCCTCCAGCGCAGCGCTCATTGTGATCGGCTTAAAAACGGAACCCGGCTCATACGTATCCGATATGCAGAAATTTCTCCATATCTGCTGCAGGTTCGTCAGCTTCTGATCATCGCTCATGGCGTCGATCGCGTCCTGTGTAAAGAACGGAGACAGATCCCTCGGATTATTCAGGTTATAGGGATCGCTGCTCGCCATCGCAAGTACAGATCCGTCATTGGGGTTCATCACCACGATACCGATATTTTCAGCACCTTTCGTAGAGCTGTACGGACCGCCGCGGTAGATCTCGTTGAACTTGACGATCTCATCCTCGATCATTTTCTGTATGTTGGCATCCAGTGTCGTGATGACCGTGTCACCGTCCACCGGATTTATGACGGTCTGCGAGAGCTCATCGGCATTCTCGTCTCCCCAGTAGCCGAACCTTCGCCCGTCGACGCCGTTCAGCGTGCTGTTATAATACCCTTCAATGCCCCAGTCGGCAGTCTCACCGTCATACGTAAATCCTATGACATCACATGCCAGCGAATTCAACGGGTATCTGCGAACGTATTCCTCCTCGAACCAGACCCCGTGGATCTGCTTTCTCTGTTTCTGTTCGTCTTCGGACAGAGTCTCGTTCACACCGCTCTTGTAGTCATAGAAAGCCTGCCGCTCTTCTATGCTGATGTGCTTTTTAACGACCTGATACTGAGAATTTTTTGTCTTATCATCGGTGAGCCTCTTCGTGATCTCGGCCGCGTCCAGGCCGAGAGACTTGGCCAGCGCGTCGATCGTAGGACCGACAAAGTCGTTGTCGGAATTGACCACCTTGCAGTCGAGGATCACATTATATGTTTTCTCCGAGGAGGCGAGGACAGTCCCGTTCCTGTCGAGAATGTCTCCCCTCTTATAGGCCAGGACTTCCGATGAATAGCCTGACTGCGACTGAGAAAGGACCTGCTTGGTATATCTGTCTCCGCTCATGGCGTTGATGTAAGAGATCCTTATGAGCAGACATAGCAAAACCAGCACGACTGCTACGAACAGCCCTGCCAGTTTCCGCTCCAGCTTTGCACTCTGTTTTCTGTATTTTACATTACCCGCCTTTTTCCTGCGCGGGTTCTTATTATCACTCAAAATCAGCCATTATCCTTATCCGGCACGTCAGTATACTGATAAACGTACCCGTCACTTGCGCTATTATACCATATAATTTGCTCTTTAGACGCATACTTCATATTTAATTTATTTATTGCGACATCACGAATATGGTCAAGATCGACATTATTTGTGAGATTTTGATAGCGCGCTTCATTATCCCGCTGCAATTCTGTCAGTTCTGTTGCAAGCCGCGCGTTCTTTCTGTTCAGCGATGTGACGTTTTCCTTAAGCTGAAGGAAGTATACGCACATATAAACCGTCGCAATGCACATAACCGCAAGGAAAATGACATAGCCGGCATTGAGCGCGCTCTTCTCTCTCTTCCTGGTCCGCCTTCCCGCATGCGCGCGCGCCGCCGTCCTGTCGTCGAAAAGATATTCAAACGAATTATGGCCGCTCTTCGCGGCCTTCGTCTGATGTTTCCGGGCAGCAGATCTCGTTTTCATAGAGTCACACCTTTCTCTCAAAGACACGCAGTTTTGCGCTCTTCGCCCTGGAATTTATCTCCATTTCTCCCTCCGAAGGAAGGATCGGTTTTCTTGTAATTATCCTGCCTTTCGACTTGTTTCCGCATACGCAGACCGGGAAATCGGGCGGACAGGTACATGGATTTTCATTCCTCCGGAACACATTTTTCACGATCCGGTCCTCGAGGGAATGAAACGTGATCACACAGATCCTGCCGCCGTCATTCAGAAGGTCGATCATGGCGTCAAGACTCTCAGACAGCGCCGTGAGTTCTCCGTTAAGCTCGATGCGCAGTGCCTGGAAAGTCCTCTTCGCGGGATGTCCTCCTGTTTTCTGGAATTTCATCGGGATCGAAGCTTTTATGATCGAGACGAGCTCCCCAGTTGTCTCGATTTTGTCTCGGCTTCGAGCTTCCACGATGTTCTTCGCGATATTCGATGCAAATCGCTCTTCCCCATAGTCTCTGATAATGCGCGCAAGCTCGCGCTCCGATGCGCCGTTCACGATATCCGCCGCAGTCCTCTGCTCTCTCCTGTCCATGCGCATGTCGAGCGGCGCGTCTGCCATATAGGAAAAACCGCGCTCCGCAGTATCCAGCTGATGAGAGGATACCCCTAGATCAAGAAGTATACCGTCACAAGTTTCAAAGCCCTGTCTTCTCAGTATTTCCGGCATTTCGCTGTAGTTGCCGCGCACGATTCTGACTCTATCCCCGTAGGGGGCAAGTTTCTTCGCCGCAGCCTCTATAGCCGCGTCATCCCGGTCAATGCCGATCAGGGTGCCGGTGTCAGAAAGTCTCTCACAGATCTCCTTCGAATGGCCCGCTCCGCCGAGCGTTCCGTCAACGTAAACGCCGTTCTCGCGGATTAAAAGATTGTCCACCGCTTCATCAAGCAGCACCGATAAGTGTCTGAATTCCATTCTGTCCTCCATATAAACTGTCTGATCTCCGCGTACTAATGCCGCAGCACATTTCCCTTCCTGCGCCGCAGCCGGCCGCCCGTTCTCTCCCCACGGGTTCCAAAAAGCTTCCGCAGATGATCAGAATGTGATGCCAAGCTCTGTCGCCATAGCTGCCATCTCCTCCGGAGAACCAAATGCGCTCATCTGCTGCCACTCAGCCGCATCCCAGATTTCGAAATAATCATCAGAGCCTACTATCACAACATCCTTCTTGAGGTTAGCTTTCTCCCTCTGCTCCTGACCGATCAGTATCCTTCCCTGCTGGTCAAGTGCCACCTCCCTCGTATTTGAAAGAATATAGCGCTTAATGAACATTCCTTTTTTATCGGTGCTGCTGATGCCTGATAAGGATCTGGTGTGTTCACGGTAAGCAGATTCCGGATAGACGGACAGACAGTTGGAAAATGCCGTGACGATGCACAGAGTTTCCCCGTGAATCTCATCCCTGTACTTGGATGGGATCATCAGCCTCCCTTTTGCGTCTATCGTGTGCTTATACTCACCGTCGAACAATCCTAATCTCCCATTTTGTGGGAAATTCTTGTGTTAATCTCCCACTTTCTACCACCTTGACTCCAATTTTACAGCACAATCACTGAAAAATCAACCACCGAACGGCAAAAGAAAAAGCGGGATGGATGCTCCCGCCTAAATGTTGTGGAAATAAAAAGACCCGGTGCAAAATCTTGTGATTTCACACCGGGTAATTCCTAAATCCGTATTAATTTCGCAAATTCCGATTCACCGGAGTACCATTTTATCCCACTTCGGCTGTCACGCCTTTCCCGGCTTTAATCTGGCTGCCCAAACATCAAGAACCGGGGCAAACATCATCTTCATCGAAAAGCGTAAGTCCTTTCCTGCGAGCTAAAAACGCATACGCGTTTGATCTCTCGGTCGGACTTACAATGCTTTTCTCACGAAGAAGGATGTTTTGCTCCGGAACCAAAGTTCAAGAACGCCCGTCTGAACTATTGCGCTCTCTGCGCCGCCCTGTAGCGGCCGGCGATAATCA
>JAFWIM010000099.1 GCA_017514845.1 Lachnospiraceae bacterium | reverse complement strand
CGTGGAGTTTTCCCGCCTGTTCTATGCGGCAGGTCTTTTGATTGCCGGGTATGCCAATGACAAGAACCGCCGCTACGGCGCCGTCTGCGCCGTGATTGCTCTTGTGATCCCGTTTTTTATTCTGGCTGCGCATGACGAGCCAGTATCCAGTAATTTCTTCTGGGCGCTCAGCTATTTTGCGTCCGGTTTTTACACTGTTTATCGCATTATTTTATTTTCAGATATCTCTCGGGATTTTTCTCTTATCCCTTTGTGCGGCTTCGGACTTTTGATCGGCCGCATCGGCGATGGAGCCGGGGAAGTTCTGTGCCTTGCGCTGTCGGGGCATTTTCTGCTTCTGGTCGGGGCAGCAGCGCTGCTGTTCGTGGCGTCAATGCTTCTGTTTCTCCACGTTTACCGGGTCTTGTATTTTCCGGTGCCCCAAAAGCAGAAGAGTGAGCAGGAGATTTTCATCCAGTTCTCCGAGAATTATAACCTCTCCGCGAGGGAGCGGGAGGTGCTTCGCTTCCTGCTGGAGGAGAAAACGAACCAGGAGATCGCGGATGAGCTGTGCATCTCTGACGGTACAGTGAAATATCATATCCATAACCTGCTTCAGAAGACGGGATGTCCTAATCGCCTGAAGCTCATTTCCACCTATGCAGCCAGTCGATGAGATATGTGCTGCCGCTGGTAACAGGTTGACGAAAAGGCTGTCGCAACAGATGTTGCGGCAGCCCGCGCTAATTAGTGAAAATCCGGCTTTGGCGGCCGGATTTTCCTGTTTCTGCCCTGATTTCGCGAGCGAGACTTGAATAATGAATTCGGCAGCCCCCAATTTAACCCCCTCCCCGTGTCAAGGACACAGGGAGGGGGTTAAATTTAAGTCGGCAGTCGATTTTTCAAAATACCATATATATGCAGTGCCATATGAGGGTGAAATCATCTGCCGCAGGCAGTCACTCCAGCTCACTTTTAGCTAAATCTGCTGTTGACGCTACTAAAATGTACAGCTTATAAGCAGTCGCGTTTGCAGATTTTGATACTAGGTGACTGTATGACTTTCTTGTGTCAGGTTTTTGACGACAGTAGATAAAAGGTGGTTTTAATAGATGCTACTGCCCACCATACCACCCGGGCAGTCGATGAACGCCGAAGTGACCAGAGAAGACTGCCTGCCTTCATTCCTGCTTTCAGTAGAATAAAGATGATTTCAGGGAAAGCCACTGCCCACCATATCGCCCGGGCAGTCGATGAACGCCGAAGTGACCAGAGATGACTGCCGGCACCACTCAGCAATAGGGTCGTGAATCGGGGGCGGTTCTTTTACGTGGGAAATCCCACGTAAAAGAACCGCCCCCGATGCGTCATACCCCACCCTACCCAAACCTTACCCTGAAATCACCCCACCCTCCCGGAACCTTACTTGAAACAGCACCGGTCTTTGGGCTAGTGTTAAATTGTATTATTATGCAGTGCCATAGGACCGGCATAAAAAACGAGAGGAAGGTGAGTAGAATGAAACGCAAGATGTGGGCAATGATCCTGATTTTGGGAATGATCCTCGGCCTCGTGCCGCAGGCCGCAATTCCTGTGGAAGCTGCAGAGGACACGTTCTTCGGTGTGCTGATCACAGACACCGAGGGCAATAGAGCCGGAGGCAGCTACTGGATGTTTTATGAGGGCAATGAGAGAGATGGCCAGAGGACGAACGCATCTAACAACTTTGTCAGCGAAGGCGAAGAAGTATCCCTCCGGGCAGACCCCAAAGACGGCTATCGCTTCGCGGGCTGGTACCAGGGAGAGCCGGATCCTGCGACGGGTGAGAAGATCTACAAGGGGGAACCTTTGGAGACGGCTTATCATTACCGATTTACGGCCCCGATTCCCCTTGCAAGACCCTACATCTGCGCCGTATTCGAGAAAGATCCCAGTGCTCATTACGGTGATCAGGTGCAAATGTGGGTCGGCAACACCGACGGCCGCGCCGGCAATTCTACCGTTATGGGCGGCAAGGTAGCCGTCAAATACAAGCCGAGCTGGGATGTCTGGCCTGAAGAGATAGTTGAAAAAGACGGCACGGATTTCGTCTACGGCGAGATCCTCCAGTTCTACAAGGGCGACGAGTGCACGGTCTACGCACAGCCGGATGCCGGTTATAAATTTGTGGGCTGGTATCATGTGAATATCGAATGGGGACCGGGCGGAGGAAAGTCCTACGAGGGAGACGTCATCTCCGCCGAGACGAGCTTCACCTACAAGCCGGGCGAGACAATCGTAGACGGAGACTATGAGCCGCTTCGCTACGTCTGCGCTGTATTTGAAGCAGCTTCGGAAGGCACTTGCACGGTGAGCTTCGACCCGGGTACCGGAAAGGGCAGCATGGCACCGGTGACAGTGGCTGCGGGAGAGGAGTATGAGCTTCCGGAGTGTACATTTGCACATGACAATTCTAAGCGTGTATTCCACAGATGGCTGGTCAATGATGAACTCAAAGAAGCAGGTGAAAGCATCACGGTGACGCAGGACACGACGGTCACCGCGACGTGGCATTACACCGTCACTTCGACAGTTGACGAGAGTAAAGACTTAAGCACCACTCAAGTTGTGGGTGAAGGATTCGTTAAAGATACGCGGCTGGGAGACAACGCTTATGATAGAGCATATGATAAGGTGACGGCATCTACAATAAGTGATGCGAAGAATCCGACGGTCGACCAGATGATTAAAGATGCGAAAGAGGCGGCGCTGAAGGCCGCTCAGGATTTCGCAGGCGAGTATACCGTGACAGTGACCAGCGAAACAGTCTCGGATCCGGTGGAGAAGGAGTCGAAAAACGGCATAAAGTTTACTTCCATTAGAGATGCCGTAGATGAAGCAGGCGATTATTACGATTATATGCTTGTCAGCGGCGAATATTATAAAAAGTGGGTCATTACTGTGACACTTAAGGCGGAGTACACGAGCACGGAGAAGCCGACTCCGACACCGAAACCGACGAAGGGTTTCTCAGATGTTCAGGATCCGAAGCACCCATACTATAAGGCAATTTACTGGGCTGCCGACGCAGGGATCACGAAGGGTTACAGCGACGGCACGTTCGGCATCAACAGAGCCTGCACCCGCAGCGAGGCAGTCATGTTCCTGTGGCGCATGGGCGGGAAACCGGAGCCGAAGAATGCTTCAAAGAGCCCGTTCAAAGATGTGACGAAATCACATCCGCACTATAAGGCGATTCTCTGGGCGGCCCAGAAGGGAATCACGAAGGGCTACAGCGACGGCACGTTCGGCGTCAACAAGACGTGTACGCGAGGCCACATAATGACATTTGTATGGAGATTTAAGGGGCAGCCGGCACCGAAGACAGTAGCGAAATCTCCGTTCACCGACGTCCCGAAGAACCATCCGTATTATAAGGCGATTCTGTGGGGCTCCCAGAAGAAGGTCACGAACGGGATGGGCGACGGCACGTTCGGTATAGATAAGAACTGTACGCGCGGCCAGATTGTGACGTTCCTTTACAGAATCAGATAAAGCACGCAATGGGACGGATCTTTTTGCGTTAAATACCAGTTCAGACAAGCTGTTTAACTTGTCCGTTTTCGTCGTAAAGCATCCATCTTCGTGAGAAAAACATTGCAGGTCCGACTGAGAAATCAGAAACGCGTCAGCGTTTCTTAGTTCGGAGGGAAGGACCTGCGTTTTTAGATGAAGATGATGTTTACGACGGAGTATGGAACTTCGTTACAGCTTGTCTGAACTGGGTCACGTAATAAGAACCGTCCCCGACGCGTGAACTCATTAAAAAACGTCAATTCAACCTGCTCGCTCCGGCAATTGACCGGAGCGAGCAGATTTTTTATACTTTAAGTGCAGCCAAGGACAAGGCAAGGACGAATAGGAGGAAAAAAATGGAACGGTTATTGTGCCCGTCAATGATGTGCGCCAACTACGGTCATCTGGCAGATGAAGTCAGAGCGCTGGATGATGCCGGGGCAGACATATTTCACTGTGATATCATGGATGGCAACTTTGTCCCGAACTTCACGATGGGTGTCATGGATGTAAAGACGATCCGCAGATACACGGACAAAAAAGTTGACTGT
>JAFWIM010000098.1 GCA_017514845.1 Lachnospiraceae bacterium | reverse complement strand
AGCGCCGAAATACCTCCGCTTCGCGCGCGCGCGAAGATGGGGGTGGTCCCAGAAGAGAGGTGAGACCATGACCGAGGCTGAACTAAAGGAAGCGGCTAGGAAAGAAAAGAACAAGCTCAAGCGGGAGCTCAAGAAGGCAAAAACTCCAGCGCATATAATGAAGATTCTTGACGCAACTATAGACAATGTCGCGCTGATGAAGGCAAAGTTGGACGAGCTTCGCGAGCAGATCATGACTGAGAAGGCTATGGTCGAATATGACAATGGCGGCGGCCAGAGGGGCGTCAGAGAGAACCCGATTTTTAAGAGATATGAGGCATTTTTCAAAACTTATCTTAATGGCATGGAGAAGATCTTTTCCGCCCTGCCGAGCGGCCAGGAGCCTGCACAACTGCCTGTCGAGGAACAGATAAAGCCTCAGACTGTCCTCGACCAGATCAGGGATAAACACAGGGAAGGATTATGAGAGGATCTCAGGAACCGAGAATAAGAGTTGAGCCGCAAAGGGCCGCATCAGATGGCCGCGATGCGGCTTTTCTGATGCAGGCGTATGGATGCGCATTGGATCCGTGGCAGGAGGATGTTATCACAAGCTGGTTAGGCAAGGATGAAGACGGTTTTTATAATGTCACTTCCGCCGGGCTGGCTCTGCCGAGGCAGAACGGCAAGAATACATGCCTTGAAGCCAGAGAGTTCTTCGGAATGGCGATCAATGCGGAACGCATCCTGCATACCGCACATCAGGTCAGGACTGCGAAGAAGTCATTTAGGAGGCTGGCAACGCTGTTCACTGACAAGCGGCATCCGGAGATCCTGGAACTCGTCAAGAATATAAGATATACGAACGGCGAGGAGTGCATCGAACTCTATAACGGAGGCACGATAGAATTTTCATCCAGATCCAGGCAGGCCGTCAGAGGCTTTGACGGGATATCGCTCATAGTGTTCGACGAAGCGCAGGAACTGACAGACGACCAGATGGAGGCGATCCTGGCGACGCTTTCAGCATCATCCACTGGAACGAGACAGATCATTTATACCGGGACACCTCCATATCCGGGATGTCCGGGTGATGTTTTCAGACGCAGGCGCACAGCCTGCATCAACGATCCTGGCGCTCATGATGCATGGCATGAATGGAGTGTAGCGGCTGACAGTGTTGATGATATCAATGCAGAGGACCGGAGTCTGTGGTATATGACCAATCCTGCAATGGGGATAAGGCTGACTGAAGATTTCACAGCAGAGGAGCTCCGGTCGCTGGCCAAAGATGGATTTGCCCGGGAGCGTCTGGGTTGGTGGATGCCTCAAATAGAACTTTCCGCAGGCGTGATCATCAATGAAGAGGCGTGGGATACCTGCAAATCCGATGATCCGAAGCCGGAAGGCAAAACTGCTTTCGGAGTGAAGTTCTCAGCGGACGGTACGGAGGTATGTCTGTGCGGCGCTGTGATTCCTGCAGATGGACCGGCGCGTATCACACTCATCAGAAGAGAATTCACCGTATTCGGGATCCAATGGCTCGCGGACTTCCTAAACGCAAGAAATGACAAAGCGTGCTGCGTTGTTATAGATGGGAAGAATGGTGTAGATGTCCTGGAGGCGAAAATCAAGAAAAAGTGGAAAGCAAAGAACTCAGTCATAAGACCGACGCCCAAGATAGTGATAGCGTCAGTCAGCATACTGACCGATGCAGTAAATGAAAAGACAGTCACATGGTACTCGGAGCAGGAACAGCTCAGGCATAGTGCCGTGACATCGATAAGAAGACCTATAGGAGGAGGCTGGGGCTTTGGCGGTGAAGATTCGATACCGATCGAGGCTGCAGCTCTTGCATTGTGGGGCGCAAAGACATCTCTGCGTGACCCGAACAGAAAAATGAGGATCGGATAATGAATCTTTCAAAGGTACCGACACAGATAAGCGGCTTGCCGCCTGCCGAACAGCAGATGCTTAGTGAACTCGTAAGAGTGCTAGAGTATCACGAATCAAAGAACAGAACAAAGGCTAAATACTATGAGGGCAAGATCCCTCTGGACGAAGTCAATCTGGGGATAGCTCTCCCTCAGGGCATGAGAGGGCTGGAAATAGGTTGTGCATGGGGCGCGAAGACTGTCGATGTTCTTGCTGCACGATCGATGTTTGATGGCTTTGTGGGTATTAATGGTGCTAATCCGGAAGAACTGAACGATATCGTATCCGGAAATCGGCTGATAACGGAATATAAGAAGGCATGCAAGGATGAACTGAAATTTGGCTGTACATTCGCAACACTTTCTGCCGATAAGGCGATTAAATGCAGGATACGGTTCCATTCACCTCAGACAGCTGCAGCTCTCTGGGATGGTGAAAAAGGACGTATCAGCTGCGGGTTGGCGATCATAGATGCGGTCGAGGACGAATCTCAAAGTGGCACATATAAACCATCTCTGGTCAACCTTTATACGGATGATGCGATTTGGGTATTGAGCTGCAGAGAATACACTTGGACAGCGGAGCGAAAGCCGCACAAGATGGGCAGGCCGCTTATGGAGCCCTTGATTTGGAATGCGACCAGTTCAAAGCCGCTCGGCAGATCCAGAATCAAGGAGCCTATCAGGAGACTCATTCAGGGATATGTCAGGACCATAGCTAACGCGACTATAGGGCTTGAGTTTTCGACTGCTCCTCAGAAGTATCTTATGGGAATCACTGATGATCAATATGATGCGGTGATCAATCAGAAGTTCAAGCAGTATGTTGGCAACATCATAGCGTCAACAGTTAATCCGGAGACGGGCGAGAAGCCTTCCTTCGGCCAGCTCCAGCAGGGCAGTATCTCTCCACATGTGGAGATGGTCAGAGTATTAGCGACGCAGTTTTCTGCAGCGACTGGCCTCACTGTGACCGATACAGGTGTTGTCAACGATGCGAATCCGACAAGTTCGGATGCGATTCTGGCACAGTCGCAAACACTGGTGTCTACTGCGGAGGAACTGAATGCAGGTAACGGTGACGCGCTAAAGACGATCGCGCTTATGGCTCTGGCCGTGGCTAATAGCACTACAGTTGAGAAGCTTACGGATGAGCAGAAGGGCATCATGGCGCATTTTCGCAATCCGGCAATGCCGTCTATAGCGGCTACCGCAGATGCTGCCATCAAGATTGCATCCGCCCGGGCAGAATTTGCCTCAACGGATGTGTTCCTCGAGATGATCGGCTTCGACCAGGCTGATATCCGCAGGATCAAAGCGCAGGAACAGAGAGCGAGAGGGCTTTCACTGATCGACGAGATTGAGATGGAAGATGTAGAGGAACCTGTTGATGAGGCTAACAGCTGATTACTGGATTAAATATATTAATACTCATACTTCAGCAAATAAGGCAGCGGAAAGGCGTATGGAACGGTATATAGCGATTCATGGCACAGAAGACATGGATATGATTGCTGACTATGCATATGCGCTAGTCAGCAAGTATGGCGAGGCCGCATCTGCTCTATCATGCGAGATGTATGACCAGATGGCCAGAGCACAAAATGTCAGTGTTCCTGAGGCGCTGCCAGCCGAAACCGCCTCGTATGGCGAGGTAGCAAGGGCGGTCAGAGGCGCAGGGAAGAGCTCTCCGTCGATGATTCCAGATGCTGTCGGCAGGCTCGTGAAGCAGGCGGGGGCTGATACTACACTCCAAAATGCAAAGCGCGATGGAGCATATTTCGCCTGGATAGCACATGGAGATACATGCCCTTACTGCATGGCGTTGGCCGGGCTCGGATGGCAGAAAGCAGGAAAGCTTACCCTTAAAGGCGGGCATGCTGAACACATACATGCCAACTGTGACTGTGAATATGCCATTGATCATACAGGAAATCTTGAAATCGAGGGCTATGATCCTAACGAGATCAACCAGCAACTTCTGGATATGACAGACGGTGAATATGATGCGGAGTCCTTGATCAGGATGTCTGGACATAATGCGAAAGGACATGACCATAGCGCTATTAACATCGTAAGGCGGAAACAATATGCCGACAATAAGGACTACATTAATGCCCAGAAGAGAGCAGCGTATGCCAAACGCGCCGAATCTAAGAGCGGAATTGCGGCATCTAGGAAGAAAGAAGAATGGATTGGTGCTTTAGCTCCAGACTATAGGGATGAATATGGAAAAATAATAAAACGCGGCACTGATAAAATGAAACACGGATTCTCGTGTTTTAGTGACGATATACTCGATAATAATATAAAGATAGGCGCATCAAAGGTAGAACCAAAAGAAGGTTTTTTCGATGTAGCAATGCATGGTACACCCCAAGCAGTTTGCTTTGGAACTAGAAATGAAAAAAATATGAGCCCGAGATTATTGGCAGATTTGATAAAGCATCACCCAGACTATAACGGCGAAAACATCAGGCTGCTTTGCTGTGAAACGGGAAAAACAAGCGGATTGCCCGCCTGGGATTATTGTTTTGCTGAGGAATTGTCGAATTGTCTAGGCGTTGTGGTTGAAGCACCTGATGATTTAGTGTATATTAGACTTGATGGAACATGGTATGTTGGAACGCCAAAAAAGACAGAATTAGTTTCATTCAAGCCGAACCAGAAAGGAAGATACAAATGATACGCAGAGACGGGTATAGCTGCTTTGGCTTTTTTAAAGGTCTTCCATATGGGAACTGTATTGAATCATTTGATGATTATTCAAGGACGGATTGTATCTTAAGCAGGGATATCGTTAATCATCATTTTGACAGTCTTAATGCGGCTTATACCAGTGCTCCTACGTCTGATTTATTTACCGGAGAACCATTTTTAGGGGGGTTATACGATGATGGAGATTTCTTGTTTACAATAGATTTCGTTAGGTATTTTAAACAAGGAAAAGTTGATATCCCGAAAGAGTATGAAGATTATATGATAAATGAGTTGCAAATTAGTTGATACCACCACTCCAATTTGGGCGGTGGTATTTTGTTAGAGCCGGAAGGCTCTTTTGATTTAGGAGGAAATATGGACAACATGAAAACTGTCTGCCCAAGAGGGACAGACAGCGCAAAAGTCATAGAGGTAATTGAAACCGAGTCAATACGTGGTTGCGGTACCGGTGATGATTTGTGTCGAATAGT
>JAFWIM010000008.1 GCA_017514845.1 Lachnospiraceae bacterium | reverse complement strand
TTGCGGATAGCGACGACCGAGGCGCCGACATTTGCAGCTCCGCTGATTCCGGAGGGGGAATCTTCAAATATGAGGATGCCTTCATCTGCACCTATCCGCCGCAGAGCTTCACGGAACATCATTTCTTTATTCTTATAGCTGTTGTTGTCGTAGACGATGTGGTCCATGTCGAACCACCGATTCAGGTGGAATGTCTCCACAAAAAACTCGATATTCTGAATAATGGACGCCGAGGCGATCACGCAGGGTATGCGATGCTCCTTAAGATAGTCGAAAAGCGCCTCGGCACCGGGGGCAAGAGACGCGCCGCCGGGAACGCTCCTCACGATCTCGCGGTAGAGAGCTTCCTTGCGGAGGGAATAGTATTCCAACTGCTCGTCAGTGAGCGTGCCTCCGGAGATGTCGCGAAGGATTTCAATATTGGGATAGCCCGAATATTTGGACACGAGCTCATGTCCGTCCACATCCTGACCGCATACCTCCCGGGCAACTTTCCCCCAGGCTATGTCGTGGTATGGGTCGTCAAAGAGCAAGGTACCATTAAAATCAAAAATGACGCCGTTATAACGCATGGTGTTTCCTCCGAAAAAAGATAAATCGCATTACAGCCGCTGCCTCGTCTGCGCAAAGACTTGCAGGGCGGTCACCGAAGCTGAGTCTCTAACATAGCGCAAAGCCCCGACAGCCCCGCGCGGTCTTCCTCCGTGAACCGGGAAAGAGACGGGCTGTCGATGTCGAGAACGCCGACGACCTTGCCATCCCGGTGCAGCGGAACTACGATCTCCGAGCGCGAAGCGCTGTCGCAGGCGATATGACCCTCAAAAAGATGCACGTCGGGCACAAGCTGGACTGCATCCTTCGCTGCCGCGGTCCCGCAGACACCCTTGCCAATGGCAATCTCCACACATGCAGGATTTCCCTGGAACGGGCCGAGGACAAGTTTGTCCCCCTCGAGAAGATAGAATCCTGCCCAGTTGATGTCTTCGAGGGTGGTGAAAATGAGGGCGGAGACATTTGCAAGATTTGCCACAAGGTGCGGAACGCCCTGAATGAGCGCTTCGGCCTGCCCGATCAGCAGTTCATAATCTGTATTTTCCATAAATATACCCTTTCTCTTTAAGCTGGTTCGACTGTGTCCGCATGCTCCATGCAAATGTCTTCGTTCCGGGACGCCAGCGAAATCGTCCAAATCCTTTTATCTGCAAAAGTTCATAATTCTATTCTATTTCACCGGAAATCTTTCGTCAACGAGCTGTTCTCGCTGCCGTCCGTATCACAGTTTTATAAGCATAACAGTTCAGACAGGCTGCTCATGGTTTTCAGGAGCCGGCGCAAACATCTCCCGCACCGAGATAAATATCTGTATTACATCAACTCGTTTTGATGTACAATAAATATATGCTTCAAGTATGAAAAATCCACCGCTATAACCGGTGGATTGCAGCTTTGCGGCGGATGTCAACTCCCCGCTGAACACTATTGCAAGATGTAGCACTCCGGTCCTGCAGCTTGCCCACATGATGAAACTAAGGACAAATGTCAAGGAGGAAATAACATGAGAAAGATACTTTCAATGATTCTTATCCTGACTATGGGCGCAGCTCTTCTGGCCGGCTGCGGAGGCAGCTCGCAGGGCACAGGAAATGCAGGCGGCACAGCCACAGCCAGCTCTGTTTCGGCAGCTGATCCCGCGGCTGCGGAAGTGCCGGAAGGCTCATACGTCATCTATGTCCTGGATGAGGAAAGCGGCGATCCGATCGAGGATGCTATCGTACAGTTCTGTTCTGATACGTTATGCCAGACGGGAAAAAGCGACGCGACAGGCAAGGCTGTCTTTGAGGCAGATTCGGGCAACTACACGGCACATGTACTCAAAGCGCCGGAAGGATATGACGCAGGCTCGGAGGAATTTGACCTGACGCCCGAGGTGCGCTCAGTTGAAATCAAACTAAAAAAAATGAATGATACTGCAGCGGATGAAAGCGAATCGTCCGATGATGGGACTTCCTACACAAAAACATCGGCTTCCTGGGATTTTCCAAAGACCGGGTTCACACTGACTCTTCCCGCTGACTTCAAAGATTGCAAGGGGCAGCTCATGGCCACAGATTATGGGGAGCTAGAGCTCGGATCCGGCGTAGTCTGGGCCTCTCTGGGCTATGTAGGACGGACAGACGAAGAGCTAAGAGGCGCGGAGAAAGAAATAGAGAGTCTAGATTTCGAAGGCGACCCGGAGGGAGCGGCGCAGAAGCAGGCAGATATTTCCAATGAGTTCTATTCCGTCGGCATGTTTCCGTTCCTCTATGTTGCAGGCCTTAGGGATGGCATAGAATTAGATGCCGCCATGGACCCTTATTTCAGTGAAGATGAAGTTGCCGCGACCGGCGAGCTCGGCAAGACCGGTTCCTACAGTTTTTACTACATCGCGATTAATCCGGATGCTGCGGCAGCAGCCTACAAGGATGCGAATTCGGAAGAAATGCTCGCGGAGTATCGGTCTCTGACAGAAAGAGCGGATGAGATTGCTGCCGCGATCACCGTGAAAGAGCCGGTGCTCCCTGAAGCTCCGGTCAATATCGGGGACGTGCTGACATTTGAAACAACGGATCTGGACGGAAATCCCGTAAAGAGCGAGGATCTGTTCGCCGGCCATAAAGTAACCATGATCAACATCTGGGGAACGTGGTGCACTCACTGCATTATTGAGCTTCCGGATCTGGAAGAGCTGAGCCATGAGCTTGAGGAAAAGGGCTGCCAGCTTGTCGGGCTCTGCGATGACGCGCTGGGCGGGGACGAAGCAATCCTCACCGAAGCGAAACGGATTCTTGAGGAGAACGGCGCCACGTATACCAATATCGTGCAGACCGAAGATCTCCAGCAGACGCTTCAGCTCAGCGCTTTTCCGACCACCTATTTCGTGGACAGCGAGGGCAAGGTCCTGACGCTGCCTGTCGTTGGAAGAGACATTGATCAGTATCGCGCGAGAATCGATGAGGCGCTTGCAATAGTCGGATGACGAGCCTAAGACGGTTCCTATCGCGCGAAATGACGAGCCAGGGACGGTTCTTTTCGCGTGAAACACCAGGCCAGACAAGCTGTTTTACTTGTTCGTTTTCGTCGTAAAACATCCATCTTCGTAAGAAACAAAAGCAGGTCCTTCCCTGTGAGATCAAAAAAGCTTTAGCCTTTTTAGCTCACAGAAAGGACCTGCGTTTTTCGATGAAGATGATGTTTACGACGGATTATGGAACTTCGTTACAGCTTGTCTGAACTGGCTCATGCGAAAAGAACCGTCCCAGCTTAACCTTCTGCAGCCGCCAGCCTCTGCGTCGTCTCGATCTCCGCAATCATGTCAATTCTTGTCTGATGCCTGCCGCCCTCATACTCTGCATTCAGCCACTCGTCCACAATCATCTT
>JAFWIM010000097.1 GCA_017514845.1 Lachnospiraceae bacterium | reverse complement strand
TCTACGCCGTACTTATCGAAGATAGCCTTGTTGTACAGAAGAGCGATCGTGTCATGATCCTTCGGAAGAGCGTACTGAGAACCGTTGTCATCGCGGTTGTACAGATCTACAACGCCTTCATAGAACTTGGACATGTCAACAGTGTCATCATTTGCAATATAATCGTCGAGGTTGAGGAGCAGGTCGTTCTCCATGTACATCTGAGCTGTGTTGGAGTGCATCCAGAAGACATCCGGCATCTCGCCGCCGGAAGCGCCTGCCTCGAGGAGTGTCCAGTAATTGTCCCAGTCAACGACGTTGATCTTGACTTTGACGCCGGACTCTGCTGACCACTCGTCCGCGATCTGCTGCAGACCTGCCAGCTGGTTGTTATCCCAGATGTTTACCTGAAGTTCGCCTGAGGATGATCCGCCGGAAGCACCGCCGTCTGTTGCTGCGCCGCCTGAAGAGCCGCCGCAAGCTGCGAGGGAAGCTGCCATGAGACCTGCAAGTGTGAGTGCCAATACTTTTTTCATTCGTAGGTTCTCCCTTCTTTTTGGTGCCGTCATATCCGATGTGCTTTCACGGACAGCGCTCGAAATATTCGGGCACATTTACCAAGTTTTGCTATAATTGTAAATTTTCTTTGTCGGTTATTACATGGCTTTTCGGTTTCAATATATGGGAAGATGTGTCATTTTAGACAAACATTAAAGTAGCTCTTCCAGAAATAAATCAGCGCAATTCACGAAAAAAGAACGGTTCTTTTCACGTGGAAAATCCCACGTGAAAAGAACCGTCCCTGATTCCATTTTATAAATATGACGGGTCGAACCCACCCTTAGCGCTCTGCGCGGATATCTCCGGACTTGACTCCCTGTATGCCTTCGGACTCATCCCGTAGCTCTCCTTAAATTTCTTGGAAAATGCCAGCGGATCCGGATAGCCCACTTTCGTCGCGACCTCGTTAATCGGCATGCTGGTGTTCGTAAGAAGCTCCGCTGCCTTCTCCATCCTGAGATTGATAAGGAACTCCTGCGGCGAGACGCCCAGCTCCTTCTGAAAGCTCTTTGCCAGATAATTCCGTGTGATTCCGATCTGATCAGCCAGAGCATCGATCTTTATCTTTTCCGAGTAATTTGAAAGCATATACATCATGGCCTGCTTGACATAAATGCCCTGCGGATACTCGTATTTCGTGCGCTCCACCTTCTTCATCTCGCTTTTTTCGATCAAAGTGCCGAAAAAACGGTACATTCCGCCGAGACGGATCATAAAATTCGAGTATGTGAGCTGTGATGCCTCCAACATTTCGTGTATTATTTCGTAAAGATCATCCGTATCCTCAAGGAGCACGTACGGAATCTCCTTGGTAAATCCGATTTTTCTGGTCACCTGATCTGACGTGTAGCCGTGAAAGCCGATCCACATGTATTCCCACGGATCTTCCTTATCCGCCTCATATACAACTTCCATTCCCGGCGAGATAAGAAAAGCCTGATTCGCTGAAAGATGAAATTCCTTTGTTCCGAACCGATATATTCCTTTGCCTTTCCGGATCACATGTATCACATACGAATGCCTGACCGCAGGTCCGTATAAGTGCCCGGCGTCACAGATTTCCGTGCCGCAGTAATCAAGATTCAGACCCGAGACCATTCCGATCGAACCGGAGTTGGCCAGATCTTCAAGCGCTGTGAAGTTCCAGGATTTTGTATACCCTATTAATCGTTTCCCCATAGTCATCCATACCTTCTTTCAAGTAGGAATTCTAGCGGACTCTCTGCAGAAAAGGAATGTTAATTTGGTGAAATGATATGTGCAAATGAGTGTTGTTCGAAGTTTGTTCACCCATTTTGACATATTTGTTACATATGTACACTATTCATGTCTTCGCACTGATATGTCCAAAATTTCAGTTCTTCCTGTGTCGCTTTTGCTCCGTTAATTTTCGTTCATTTCCGGATTTTCCTGCTCCGTTTATTTCACTTTGCTTTCAGACTTCTTTCTCCGGCTTTCACATATCTTTTTCTTTTTGGCAAAGCCCTCCGTTATCCTTCCAATGCTTCCGCTGTTTCCTGAAGCAGCTCAATGATCGGAAGCCTCTGCGGACATGCGCCCTCGCACTGACCGCACTGGATGCAGACAGATGCCGGGCTCTC
Organism: Lachnospiraceae bacterium; assembly: GCA_017514845.1. Lineage (GTDB taxonomy): Bacteria > Bacillota > Clostridia > Lachnospirales > Lachnospiraceae > Chordicoccus. The sequence goes on along the minus strand of JAFWIM010000097.1, from coordinate 3,428 downwards.
TCCTGCATTATCTCTGTAAGAGTATTTCGCCCTCTTTAAGTTGCCATATACCTTGTAAATATTCATGGCCTTGAAAAGAGCCGGAATATTGATTTTCATCGGGCAGCCCGGCGTGCAGTACCGGCAGGCAGTGCACTCGATTTTATCAATTGCGTTAAGCGCCTCGCGAGCCTTGTCGACCGCGCGGGACTCCGCCTCATCAAGCGGCACGAAGTTTTCCATGAAGGAAAGGTTGTCCGCCATTTGCTCCCTGTTCGACATACCTGAGAGAACGACCATAACGTTCGGCAGCGACGCGACATACCGGATCGCCCACGATGCGGGTGACGCCTTTTCATTTACTTCTGCAAATGCAGCCCTCACGCTCTCCGGCGGATCCGCCAGCGTGCCACCCTTTACAGGCTCCATTACGATCACCGGTTTTCCGTGTTTTGTCGCGACTTCATAGCAGGCTCTGGACTGGACGTCTTTATCCTCCCAGTCGGCATAGTTGATCTGCAGCTGAACGAACTCTGCATCCGGATGCTCCGTCAGCAGCTCATCGAGGAAGTCCGCAGTGTCGTGGAAAGAGAAGCCCCAGTGCTTTACGATCCCCTCTTCCTTCAGCTGGCGGACATAATCCCAGAGACCATAGTTATTGTATTTTTCGACATTGCCCCTTCCAAGAGCATGCAGCAGATAGAAGTCAAAATAGCCTGCCCCGGTGCGCTCGAGGCTGATCCGCAGCTCATCCTTGGCAGCCTGCTCATCCTTTGCGGCGAACTCCGACGCGTTGAGCTTCGTCGCAAGGTAGTACGCATCTCTCGGGTATCTCTCAACGAGGGCTTTGCGGGTGGCCTCCTCAGAACCTTCATATACGAATGCGGTGTCCACATATTTGCCGCCCGCTTTCATGAAGGCGTCGACCATGTCCTTGGTCTGCTCTATGTCAATAATTTCCTTTCCCCCTCCGTTATTCTGGGGAGACGCATCATACCAAAGCCGAGTTTCATACAGTTATCAATCAGTTTTCCCATAGCAGCTCCTCTCTTTCCGATCTGCCTGTGCGTCCGGACCGGCTCCCTGTGGCTTCCGCCGGACAGAGCCCGGCTCGTCATGCGGACGCGTGCGAAGCCATTCTCATCTCCCGGAACAGTGTGAAGCCAGTCACGTCTCTCGGACTTATACAAAGCCAGTTACGTCTCCCGGACTTGTGAGAAGCCAGTCACGTCTCCCGCACTTGTGCGAAGCCCGCAGTCTCACGAGGCAGATGAATCTAATTATTACTCCTTAAGTATATCATTCAAGCAGCCATTTGTATGCAGCAACACTGTGCTTCTACCGGGTGGAAATTGCACTTAAACTCACTCCAAAGCGATGTGCACCGGCCATTTCCCTTCTGTCTGTCCCCGGAGGTACGCTCTGTCATCTTTCTCCCTGTTTGCCCCCGGCAACGCGCTCTGTCATCTTCTCCCGTTTGCCTCTGGCAACGCGCTCTGTCATCTTCTCCCGTTTGCCTCTGGCAACGCGCGAACTGAAAAATGGCCACCCAACTGGGTGGCCATCTCTCATCAAAAGGGGAAGGAGTTCCGTCTCCCGACGGATAACGAAAAAGAAAAAGTTGTTTGTCTCTGTGTCTGTTTCCGAGTACTGTGTACCTCGTCCTGACAGTGTTTATAATAAGCTGAAAATGTGAACAAATTGTGCTCTTTTTCGAAAGTGTTTATAAAATTCAGCTTAATAAACAATAAAATTGACTTTCGTTACGCGTCCGCATCAGAGCAGTTCAGGCAGGCTGCTCTTATATTATGTCTCCGGCAGCAAAGCATCCATCTTCATGAGAAAAGCATTGCATATCCTTCCCTGCCTTAACTGTTACCGGATCTTATGTCCGGCTCAGCCGCCGTACATCTCAGCCAACTTATAGAGAACATTTTTGTTGCTCTCCCATATCGCCGGGAACTCATAGATCGTGAGCGGGCAGGTCCCCTGTCCTGTCTCGACTGTCACCGCCGGGATTCCCGCAGTCCACATGAAATAATCGGAACAGCCACCTGCCAGATGAACATTATACTTCGGGGAGACGGATGTCGCGTAACCTGTCGCCTCGGAAAGCCCCGCGGCAAGATCCCGATCCGCATTAAGAAGCAGCTCATCCTCCACTTCATAATTCCAGTAAATCATATTGCCTGCGGAGTGATACGCGATGACACACCTTGTGGGATTCTCGTGGGCTACCTTTAAAATCGCCTGGGTCTCCGGCTCGGAAGCCGCGCCGGTCCCCTTGTAGCAATCTGTTGAGGGAACGGGCACACCGTCGCTGTACTCCGCCCATCCGGCGTCGAAGTTTTTGTTGAGATCGCAGCCGTGAGCATTTGCCTTAAAAGTGCGAAGGTAAGTATCAAGATCGGCGGCAGTCCGCCCGAGCAGCGTGTCGGATTCCCAGCACCAGTGAACGATATCCCGGAGACTCTGAAGGCGCAGGGTCTCAAGACCTCCCATTGCGACCATCTCACCGTCCGGATTAGCCATGGGGAGGAGATGAATGCATACATTGGAGAAGAGATCCCTGATCGAAGCCCCATTGTATGTGCCGCCGCCGGCCGCATTTTTCGCATACTCCTCGATCTGGCGCATGGCCAGCAGCGTGTTGATATATTCGCGGCTGTGCATGGCATAGTGGATCTCGATGTGGTTCTCACTTGCCTCATTTCCGAGAACGACCTCATAGATTGCGCGCTTGTCTACGGACTCGCCGCACACCCTGACTTTCACAAGATCCGGGTAGCGCACTGTCAGAAAATACAGGTCCTTCGCGACCTCCTCATATGTGTAATCCACCGTGTCGGTGCCTACGATGTCTGTCCCGTCGGGAGGCATCTCCCCGAGATATGCGCTCATGTCCTGCACACTGATGTCGTTAAGGGATTCGCGGGTCGGCATGGGTGTGGGCGTTGGGGTCGGGGGTGAGGTCGGAGACGGAGTATTTTTCGGCGATGGCATCGGTTCAGAAGCTGACGACGAGGTTCCTGACAGGGATTCTTCCTTCGTTGTCCCGGATTCCGTCCTTGATGATGCCTCTGCCGACGACAGACCGGTTATCCCGCTCATCTCGGCATCACCGCCGATATCACCTTCCTGTTCCTGGCTTCCCTGTCCTTCACTTCCTGCGGGACAGGCACCTACAAGCCTTCCTGCCATGCGACCGATGCCAAGACCAATCACACCGAGGGCAAGAACAAGTAATATAGTGAGCAGGATCTTATTTCTCTTCTTTCTTTTTTTCACAGTACCTCCTATAGCGGCTTCAATCTCGCTGTCTCTCAGACAACTTCTCTGTCCGAATCATGTCAGCATGAATTATTGACTCTAAGTGCCGCACATTCGGCTCGCACCTTCAGCTCACACTTTCGACCCGAGCTTTCATCTCACACCTTCAGCCCGAGCTT
>JAFWIM010000096.1 GCA_017514845.1 Lachnospiraceae bacterium | reverse complement strand
ATGTTATTTATGGGACCTGCCGATGAGTATCCGCGGCTATGCAGTAAGAAAAGATGACTATTATACGATTATCATTAATTCGAATCTCTGCCCCGAAGCCAGGATGCGCGTGTATGAGCATGAACTGGAGCACATAAGGGGTGATGATTTCAGTTCCTCGCTGCCGGCTGATCTGATCGAAGCCCTGGCGCGATAGACAATATAAGGAGATAGAGCCGATGCCAAAGAAATATGCTTTTGAAAAGAAAATAACCATTGATGACCATCGGTATACCATCCGGGCGGACTCTACGGAGGAGCTTGCCGTAAAGATCGCTATGAAAAAGCGGGATATCGAAGAGAATAAGGTACGGATCACCGGCAGCATGACCGTAAAAGAGTGGGTGAAGATCTGCCTGGGAACATATAAGGTAAATGTCAGTCCGGATGTCCTGGAGACCATGACGCTTCGGATCAACCGGCATATTGTCAGCCAGATCGGTTCATACAAGCTGCGTAATATCAAACCGATCCAATGCCAGGCGATCATAAATGCACAGGCAGGAATGAGTTATTCCCATGTCACTAAACTGATGCAGGAAATGAAATTCATATTTGCGAGGGCTGTCGATAATCATCTGATTGCAGAGAACCCCTCAGCTAATCTTGTCAGGCCTGTATGTGTAAAAGGCGAACGCCGTGCCATCACGGATCACGAACGCAAGCACCTCCTCGCCGTTGCCGACGCGGATCCGGCCTATAACCTTTTTCTGCTGATGCTGTATTGCGGATGCCGTCCCGGAGAGGCGGTCGGATGCATCGGCAAGGATATCCAGATGATCGGTGGATACCGGATGCTTCATATCCGCGGGACAAAGACAAAGAACTCTGACAGGATCGTTCCGCTTCCGAATGATATGTACGAACGAGTAAAGAATGCCGGACCTTTTGAGCCGCTCGCGTCAAATGCAGCCGGGAGGATGCATACAGAATCATCGTATAATCGACTTGTCTCCCGCCTGAGACGCGATATGAATATCTCGATGGGCTGCAGGGTATACCGGAACAAGCTGCTTCCGCCGTTCCCGCTGGCAGATGATTTCGTACCGTACGATCTTCGGCATACGTACTGCACGGATCTGCAGAAGGCAGGTATTGACATCCGGACCGCGCAGAAGCTTATGGGGCATGCCGACATCAGGATCACTGCCAACATTTACACCCATGTCGGAACAGACCGGATTGTTGAAGCCGCAGCCATTTTGAACAATCCTCAACCGGAGAACGGGGTCAAAAAGGCTGCCGGGTGGGACACCGGGTGGGACACTAAAAAGCCTTAAATTGCCCTGTTTTTACCCTTTTTCGACTTAACTATTTTATGATCAGAGCATAAAAAAAGCCCCAGAAGTGACGTATTTCCGTCGTTTCTGGGGTATTTTCTAATTCTGAGCGATGGGGGATTCGAACCCCCGACAACTTGATTAAAAGTCTACCTTAAAATACAGTATTTACGCCATCTTCCGCAACGGGTGGGACATAAGGTGGGACAAAAAAGCGCCCCGCCCGGAGGACTGACAAGCCGGGCGGGGCCTCACAAGGAGGTTAAAATGAAAAGATGTTAGCGAGTGAATTGTTTTGCGAGCCGTAGCGTCTGCGGACCGAAAACACCATCCACATTTGCCCCTATGGCCTTCTGAGCTGCCTTTACAGCCTTTACGGTATCGCTCCCGTACTTACCATCCGCGGCTATGGATCCTGTGATGCGTTTGCTGTAGACGGTGTCACCCGTATTGATCCAATTGATCAACATCTGTAATCGCTTTATCTGCGTCGGGTAGTTCGTGAGTGTAGTGATCCCGTCACCCTGTTTGTAGCAGTCCCGACCAGATGCAAACACGGGATATTTGCCAGCATAGGGTTTACCTTCCCGCGCAGCTTCTTCAGCCGGTGCTGCTGTGTGCAGCGTAAAGTCTTCGGTGCTCGCTGGGGGAACGATTCGGTTCAGATCCGCTTTCCCCGGGATGCCAGGGCAGTAACCGCGTGATGTATACTGGTGCATGTCAGCGCCGGAATGACAAGGATAAGCAGAACTATAGGAGCCGTCATTTTTGCCGTACCGTGCCTCCCACCACAGCGGGATCTCCAGGACGATCTCTTTATACTTGCTGTAATCGGAATAGCCTGTGTAGATCATGGCGCGGTATCGTTTCGCAAGCCAATCATACGCCTTGCGGACGTTCTCCGGCTTGTTATTCGCTTCCACGTCCAGAACAAATCCGATAAAATTTTTTCCGACAAGATCCTTGCATGTTTCTACCAGGAATTTTGTCTGCGCCAGTTCATTCCCGCGATTCAGGTAAGTGTACAGCCAGTACGGAATATTGTACTGTTCGCATCCCTTCACAAAATCTTTCAGAGTGGAATCAACGAACTCTGTACCCTGTGTTGCCTTTGAAAACATTACAGGGCAGGATTCCTTTACTGCCGCCCAATCATTTACGGGATGATAATGCGATATATCCGGGATCAGCATTTCTGTTTTTGCCGGCCTGACGTTTTTTCCGTCTTCGATCTGCACCGCAACGTGGTGTCCTTCATAAAGCAGAAGATCCCCTCTGCTGTTGTAATCGGGCGACTTGGTATATTTGTCTGCGGTCCGAATCTCAACGGCGCCCGTTGCTTTCAGACGCGCTTTTAGGGTGGACGTTGTAGCGGAATTGCCGTTCTTGTATAGTGCCGTCTCCGGAATACCGGCATAGATGCAAGCCAGCATTGCCATAGCCGAGCAGTCTGTTTCGCAAGGCTTTGTAATCCGGCCCATATCGTAATTGACTTTCCGCGCTTCAACGAGAGCGGTATTGCGTCTGTCCTGATTGTACCCAATTCGATCATTCCTGCACCCTCTTTCCATGTTGGACGCGCATCGCTCAGCCATGATCGGATCGCGCCAATGCAGGACGCAGTTCCACGGTCTGTTGTACCATTCACGGATAGTGACTTCCGTTCCGGTCTGATCTCCAGCCTTTCCGCCGCGAAGCTTATGCCTTTCATCCCCTGATGCGTGTGCAATCTTTGTCATAAGCCTTCACCCCT
>JAFWIM010000095.1 GCA_017514845.1 Lachnospiraceae bacterium | reverse complement strand
GGCAACGCCGGAGAGCCTGTGGGATCCCGCGCATGACAACAGCGATGTGAGTAATGAGAACAGCGAGGAGTACATTGATATCTTTGCCACCGCGAGGGAGAATAATTTTATCGTCGGCAGAACTATCATCGATGCGATCCTTGAGGAGAAATTCTGAATTTTATAAAGAATTTGCCACCTATGTTTTTGACCTCATTTTTCAGAGGCAGCTGATTTTGGATTTCATGAAGAATTTGCTGCCTTCGATTTTGGGTCAATTTTTCAAAGGCAACAAATTTTAGATTTCATGAAGAATTTGCTGCCTTCGATTTTGGGTCAATTTTTCAAAGGCAACAAATTTTAGATTTCATGAAGAATTTGCTGCCTTCGTTTTTGGGTCAATTTTTCAGAGGCAGCAAATTTTAGATTTCATCAAGCTTTTGCTGCCTTCGTTTTTGAGTCAGTTTTTAGAGGCAACAAATTATGATCTGACGATACCGGCAAGGAGCATAAACTTTGATCTCGCAGTCGGACCGACAATGTTCTTCTCATGAAGAGGTATGCTTTGCTCCCGTAAACGAACTGAAAGATAGGTGTGTCTCAACTTAGCATCCCCGGGCGGCAGCTTTTTTAAAATAGTTGTACATTTATTGCAGAATGTGGTATCATTCTTCAAGTTCTATCCTTATATAACGTTAAATTACTAAAACTTCCTACTTAATGTAAAAACACAAGCCGTGATTGAAAAAATGCTTTCGAAGGGCAGGCGGCGCGGCTTGAATTTGCAAATGTTGCGAAAGGAGACGATACAATGGATGAATATAACGAGATCGGCGCAAGACTGAGAGAACTGCGTGAAGCCAGCGACTATACAATTGAAGAACTGGCAAAAGAACTGGAGCTGGATCCGGAAGTCTATGCCTCCTACGAGGAGAACGGCAAAGATGTGCCCATCAGCGTCATTTATCAGATCGCCAATATGTTTAAAGTGGATTTCACCGAGATCTGCACCGGACAGAGCGCCAAGCTTGACACCTACCACCTGATCCGCAGGGGAGGCGGCAAGGTCATTAACCGAAATCCGGAGTATCACTTTGAGGATCTCGCTTTCCGTTATGCAAATAAAATCATGCAGCCGCTCCTGGTTACCCTGGAGCCCACGGATGAAGTGGCTAAGCTGATCACACACAAGGGCCAGGAATTCAACCTCGTACTGGAGGGCACGGTAATAGTCACTCTGGGAGATAAAGAGTTTGTCATGAATCCCGGAGATTCCATTTACTTTAACCCGACTATTCCTCACGGACAGCGCTGCGGCGGAGACGTTAAGGCGCGTTTCCTGACGGTTATTACGGAATGAGATCCAGGTCTCGCTCGTGAGACTTGGGGCGGAGATTCGGAGTTCCGGATTTCGCACCTTATGTGAAAGACTTGAAAGAAAAGGAGTGAAGCGGCTTTGAATTACTTACTGAACAAATATCTTCCCCAGATTGAGTTTTCAAGCTATGAGGAGTTCAAAGAGAAACTGAAAATAAATGTACCGGAAGATTTTAACTTCGGCTATGACGTCGTAGATGCGTGGGCAAAAGAGGAACCGGATAAAAAAGCCCTTGTCTGGGTGAATGAAGAGGACGAGGAGCACATCTTCACGTTTACCGAGATCAGCAGGCGTTCCAACCAGGTGGCCAATTACCTGAAGAGCCTGGGATTCAAGAAAGGCGACGTGGTCATGATGATCCTTCGCCGCCGCTGGGAGTACTGGGTATGCGCGACAGCTCTCCATAAGCTCGGCGTCATACTGATCCCGGCTACCCTTCAGCTCACAAAGAAGGATATCGTTTACCGCGGCAACGCGGCTTCCGTAAAGGGAATCATCTGCGTGGATGACGATTTCGTCATGGCGCAGACAGAGCTGGCAGCGCCGGAAATCCCCTCACTTGAGTATAAGTTCCTGGTGGGCGGACCGAAAGAGGGCTGGATGAGGCTCCACGACGCATTTGACAACTTCTCCGACGAATTTGAGCGCCCGACCGGCGAGGAAGCTACCAGGTGGAATGACGTTATGCTGGTCTACTTTACCAGCGGCACTACAGGCATGCCGAAGCTGGTCCAGCACAATTTTGCGTATCCTCTCGGCCACATTGTTACCGCGAAGTATTGGCAGCATGTGGAGGAGAATCATTTGCATATGAGCGTGTCTGACTCCGGCTGGGCAAAGTTCGGCTGGGGAAAGATCTACGGCCAGTGGATCTGCGGAGCGGTCATTTTCTGCTACGATATGGTGGGAAGATTCAATCCGAAGCATCTTCTCTCCAAGGTCGAGAAGTATAAGGTGACGACGTTCTGCGCGCCGCCGACTATGTATCGTTTCATGCTTCAGGAAGACCTCTCGCAGTTCGACCTCTCCGCGCTGCATCACTGCGCGACAGCCGGCGAACCGCTCAACCCTGAAGTTGTTAAGCGATGGAAAGAGCTGACCGGCCACCAGATCTACGAGGGATTCGGCCAGACAGAAGGTCCGGTCCTCATTGCCAATTTCGGCAGTGAGTGGTTCAAGCCGATCGAGGGCTCCACAGGAAAGCCGAACCCGCTGTTCGACATTCAGCTGCTCAATTCTGACGGACAGATCTGTGAGGACGGTGAAGAAGGTTCCCTCACCATGATGGATGTAAAGCATCATCCGCCGGTAGGCCTCTTCACAGGCTACTACAAGGACCCGGTGATGACGGAAGAGAAGCTGGGCGGCATCGGCTACAATACCGGCGACGTCCTCTGGCGTGACAGTGCGGGCTATTACCGCTTTGTCGGAAGAAATGATGACGTTATCAAGTGCTCCGGCTACCGTATCGGACCGTTCGAGGTCGAATCTGCCCTGATCGCTCACGACGCAGTCGTTGAGTGTGCCATCACAGGCGTCCCGGATCCGATCCGCGGGCAGGTCGTCAAGGCGACGATCGTGCTGGCCAAGGGTTATACACCGTCGGAAGAACTGACCAAGGAGCTGCAGAAGCATGTCAAGAAGCTGACTGCGCCCTACAAGTATCCGCGTGTGGTCGAGTACGTGGATGAGCTGCCAAAGACGGTCGGCGGCAAGATCAAGAGAGCTCTGATCCGCAAGACGGATGAGGATCATTATAAGAGCGCTCAGTAAGTCTCCGCTGTGAGAGGGCTGACGCGTAAGACATATAAGAATATGGTAAAGGGCTGCTGCATTGAGTTGCGGCAGCCTTTTTTGGTCTGCGATTGCGACAGCACCTCTTTTGATAATATGATATGATTAAATTGTCTGAAGGAGACGAGACCACCGGGATCCGATTTGGAATTATGTCAGGAGACGCAGACACGAGCCCTGCGCCAGGACTTGTATGCAAGACCTTTGTCTGGGAGATGAGATATGTGCGGACGATATTGGATTGATGATACTCTGGAACAGAGACAGATTGCGGAAGAAATGATGCGCTCTGCGCTTGTGGGCAGATGGAAGGATAAAGCCGCTGTCAAAACGCAGGGCGAGATCCGCCCGACCGACGTCGTACCTGTGATTGCGCCGAACCGCTATGGAGCCAGAACTGTCTACCCCATGAAGTGGGGCTATACCGGGAGAAGCCTTCTCATTAATGCCCGGTCTGAGACGGCGGCTGAAAAGCAGACTTTCCGGGAGGACTGGGCAAGGCACCGCTGCATAGTGCCGGCATCGTGGTATTTTGAGTGGGAGCACTACCTTGATAAGGGTGGAAGGAAGCGCACCGGCGATAAATATATGATCAGACCACAGGGGGCAGATACTGCCATGAACAAGGGCGATGTACAGGAGACAGACCCTGCCATGACCTGGCTCTGCGGGCTGTATCGGATCGAGGGAGGCCTGCCGGCATTTGTAATACTGACAAGAGAGCCGGGTGAGAAGATCCGCTTTATCCATGACCGTATGCCGCTCATCATGCCCGGGGAGCTGGTGAATGAGTGGATCCGGCCGGGTGCGAAGCCGGAGGAGCTGCTGCCGTACGCGCTGACGGAAATGGATTTTGAGAAAGCCCTTTGATGTTGGTCCGGTGATTTGGGGACAGTTCTTACGTGAAATAGCAGTTCAAACAGCCTGCCTGAGCTGCTTCACAAGAACCGTCCCATTTTTGTGTAAGTGAAAGGGATGAAAGCTAGTAGCCGCTGTGTTACAATGCAGTAAAACTTGTGAGGCAAATCCGGCGGAGGTATTATTTTATGCTCAGCACACAGCTCATTAATGAAGTCGTCATCGACTGGGAAAAGATTGGCCGAGGGAGCTATCTGCGTGATATCCCCGCTATATGTGATGTCGAAAGAATCAGCTTCACGCATCCCGTGACCTTCTTCGTCGGTGAGAACGGCAGCGGGAAATCGACGCTGCTCGAAGCAATCGCCGTGGCCTACGGCTTCAATCCGGAGGGCGGAACACGGAACTATAATTTCTCGACATATGACTCCCACTCTGAACTATGCAATGCGATCCGGCTCTTTCGGGGCTTTCGCCGTGCCGGCTGGGGATATTTTCTGCGGGCGGAAAGCTTCTACAATGTTGCGACCAAGGAAGAGGAGTACAGCAGGGAAGGCGGCGTCATGCCGGAGTACTACCATCACAAATCTCATGGAGAGAGCTTTCTGGCGCTTGCCCAGAAGAGTTTTAAGGCGAACGGGCTGTATCTGCTCGACGAACCTGAGGCAGCTCTCTCGCCGCAGCGGCAGCTTACCCTGCTCGTGGAGATCGATCGGTGCGCAAAAGAGGGTTCCCAGTTCATCATTGTGACCCATTCGCCGATTCTTCTCGGGATGCCGGGCGCGGAAATTCTGAGCTTTGACGACGGACCGATCCATCCCTGCGCATATGAGGAGACGGACAGTTACCAGGTGACGTCCATGTTCATCAATCACCGGGAGCAGATCCTGCGGAGGCTGCTCACGAATTAGGGACGGTTCTTTGCACGTGAAATAGCATTTCAAACAGGCTGCAGCGAAGCTTTAGGATCCGGCGCAAACATCATCTTCATCGAAAAACGCAGGTCCTGCCCTGCGAGCTTAAAAATGCATATGCATTTTTGATCTCTCGGTCGGACCTGCAATGTTTTTCTCACGAAGATGGATGCTTTGCCCCGGAAGCGAACAGTTAGAGCAGCCTGTCTGAGCTGCCCCACGTGAAAAGAACCGTCCCCAAAGGCCCAAAAGGAGGAAGACATGAAAACAATTTATCTCGCCGGCGGATGCTTCTGGGGTGTCCAGAAGTTCTTCGACCAGTTCGACGGAGTTATATCTACTGAGGTCGGGTACGCCAACGGACCGGATGCGACTCCGAGCTACCGCGATGTGTGCAAAAGCAGCGGACATGCCGAGACGGTCAAAGTCATTTACGATGAGAGCGTAATCAGCCTGACGGAGCTCCTTAAGTTTTATTTCATGGTGATCGACCCGCTCTCAGTCAACAGACAGGGAAATGATATCGGGATCCAGTATCGCACGGGTATTTATTACACAGATGATGATCAGCTTGCGGAGGCAAAAGCGGTCTATGAGGCCGAAGAGAAGAGGGCCGGAGCGAAGCTGGCGGTCGAGCTCGAACCGCTTGTGAACTTCTTTTCCGCGGAGGAATATCACCAGAAATACCTGGTAAAGAATCCGGGTGGTTACTGCCACATTCCGCGGTCGATGTTTAATTTGAAGAAGTAATTTATAGTGCTGCCGCATTATACGGTGTCACCATTATATATGGCAGGCATTTGCAAATAACGTCTGCCATATATAATGGTGGCCCGCCTTAATGCGGCAGCTCTTCTTTGCCTGGCGGAGACAGATTTCCATCAGAAAAAACTGTTGATTGTGTGTATATGCCATGATATAATACATATCCTATAGGAATGGTATGTTTACGAAAGGATATGGAATCATGAGCGCTTTACACGATATATATGAATATGTAAGAAGCGGGGAAACTGAAAAGGAGGGACTGGGACTCGAAATCGAGCACTTTATTGTAAATGAAGTGGGAGTCCAGATCACATTTGAAGAAGTCACACCGCTGATTGAGAAAGTCGGCAGAGAAACCGGAGCGAAGCTTTTATATGTGGACGGCCATGTTGTCGGCTATGCAAATGATAAATACTCTGTCACACTTGAGCCGTCATGCCAGTTCGAGATCAGTATAAATCCGTACTCTGCCCTCGGCGAGATAGAAAAGGTCTACCTGGAATTCCGCGGTATCTGGGATCCGATATTTGCCGGAAGGGGCAATCATTTTGTTGCCAAGGGCAACCTTCCGCTTGTCGAGTGTGGTATAATTACACCGGATGAGATCCCCCTGTCGCCCAAAAAGCGATACGAGTATATGGACGCCTATTTCAGGACCAGCGGAAAATACGGCAAATACATGATGCGGGCATCCGCCGCCACCCAGGTCTCGATTGATTATAAATCCGAGGCAGATCTGACCAGAAAACTGCGTCTGTTCGAGAAATTATCACCGGTCTTTATGATCATGATGGAGAATAAGACGGAGGAGAATTCGGTGCTGCAGGGAGCTTCGGGGAAGCCGCATTTGCTGAGGATCCAGGAGTGGGAAGACCTCGATCCTGAAAGGACCGGCTTCTATCCGGGATCGTTTGACAGGGATTTCGGATATGCGAAGGTTGCCGACGTGGTCTGTCACACCCCTCTGATCTTGCTGACGGATAATGATGTCTCTACATATGTAGGTTCTAAGACCGCGGAGGACCTGTTCGCTGAGCACGTCATTTCTGAAGAGGGGCTTACTGAGGAGAGAAGGACGAAGCTCGTCGAGCACTTTCTCTCCATGGGATTCTTCCATTTCCGCATCAAGAAATACATTGAAGTGCGCGTCGCCGACAGCGTTCCGATTAAAAAAGCACTCGGGTATGCCGCGCTGCTGAAGGGCATTGCCTACTCGGAGCGCAATCTGGATGTGCTGGAGAAAGAACTGGCAGATGTAAACAATCTTGAAGAAATTCAGGATGCTGTCCTGCGGATAGAGACGGACGGGGATCAGGCGGTTATTTATCATAATATGACGGCTGCACAGTGGGCGTCATATCTGATTGGCCTGGCAGTGAACGCGCTGCCTGAACACGAGAAGGGATATCTTGCAAATGTGTGAGCTTTTAGGCGTCACGGCTAAAAGAAAAATCTTAATGAACGAACTGCTTGTCACTTTTTTCAGTCACAGCGTTGATCACAGAAACGGTTGGGGGCTTGCTGTGCTTGATACGGATCCGATCACTATTGAAAGGGAGCCCGTGATGGCGCTTACCAGCCTGTATCTGAAAGACAGGCTTTTAGGCACCATTGAGACTTCAAAATGTATTGGGCATATCCGGTTTGCGACGATAGGTGGAGACAATATCGGGAATACACACCCCTTTGCGCGATATGATATTTCGGGCAGACAGTGGGTGCTAGCGCACAACGGGACTATATTTGAATCCGAGGCGCTTGCCCCTTATCGGTTTGTGCAGGAGGGGTCGACTGACAGCGAGAGGATATTGCTGTATATAATTGACCGGATGGGCGAGACGTATCGGCGAAAGGGAGATGGGCTGAGCGCCGATGAGAGGATCCGAATTGTTGAGGATACGGTGCAGACAATCGTCCCGGGAAACAAGGTCAATCTGCTCATTTATGACGGTGAGCTGTTTTACGTGCATAAAAACGAGAGGGGAACGCTCCACCAGAAAGAACTGGAAGAGGGGATGCTGTTTTCGACGCAGCCGCTCACACAGGATGGCTGGAAAGAGTTTCCGCAGAATCAGCTCATGGTATACAGGGACGGAGACCTGGTGTACGCCGGGAAAAAGCACGATAATACTTATGTGCACAACGAAGAGAGGATGAAACTGCTCTATCTGGCTTATGCCGGGCTATAGGGGATTTGGGGACGGTTCTTTTTGCGTGAAATAACAGTCAGAACGGCTTGCCTGAACTGCTTCACGCGAAAAGAACCGTCCCCGTTTCTTTCCCGTTTCTTTACAGCATTATATATTTCAGAATGAATACGACCGCCAGCACATACATGAGCGGTGAAATCTTGTTTGTCTTGCCGGAGAGCAGGTGAAGAATGACGTAGGAGATGATTCCCAGTGAAATTCCCTCAGAGATTGAATAGAGGAACGGCATTGCCATGATGGCGATAAATGCCGGAATAGCCTCGATCATATCGAACCAGTCAAGCTTGACGACCTGCTGCATCATCATGAATCCGACGATGATAAGTGCGGGAGCGGTGGCAAATGAAGGCACCGTCAGGAAAATCGGCGAGAAGAACAGTGAGAGCACAAAGAATGCGCCTGTCGTCAGCGCCGTAAGTCCGGTGCGGCCGCCCTCGGCGATACCGGAGGTGGACTCTACAAATGTTGTGACCGTAGATGTTCCGAGACCCGCGCCGACTGTTGTAGCCACAGCGTCAGCCAGAAGAGCGCCCTTGATGCCCGGGAGGTGTCCCTCCTCATCCAGCATTTCCGCCTTGGAGGCGCAGCCGATCAGAGTTCCCAGTGTGTCGAAGATGTCGACGAACAGGAAGGAGAACATGACGACGAAGAAATTAACCGTTCCGATGACGGAGAAGTCCATCTTGAAGAATGTCGGAGCCAGTGAAGCCGGAGCCGCGATGATGCCGGAAGGAATCAGGCTGTAGAAGCCGGCATCCGGATTCGGGACATAGAGTCCGACGAGCTGGCAGATAATGCCCAGAGCCCAAGTCGCGAGAATACCGATCAGCAGGTTGCCTTTGATCTGGTGAATGACGAGGTATGCTGTGAGCAGGATTCCGATCAGGGCCAGAAGGACAGTGATGCCTTCCGAGTTGAAAGTTCCGTCCCTCAGCGATCCGCTGAAGGAGAACATTGTGACCAGAGTGGATCCGTCCACGCAGATGTGTGCATTCTGCAGACCGATAAAGCAGATGAAAAGACCGATACCTACAGAGACGCCGATCTTGAGCGTGCCGGGGATGGCATTAAAGATGGCTTCACGGACATTTGTAACAGAGAGAATGATGAAAAGAAGTCCCTCTGCGAAGACGGCTGTCAGTGCCATCTCCCAGGAATAGCCCATTCCTATAACAACGGTGTAGGCAAAGTACGCGTTCAGGCCCATGCCTGCAGAAAGAGCGAACGGCAGGTTGGCGAAGAATGCCATACATGCACAGCCGATTGCGGACGCGAGTGCGGTGGCTGTGAATACGGCCCCGCTGTCCATGCCGGAGGCGGAAAGGATTCCGGGGTTGACGGCAAGGATGTAGGCCATGGTCATGAATATGGTGATGCCGGCCATGATCTCGGTCCGGACATCGGTACCATGTTCTTTGAGTTTGAATAGTTTCTCCATAATTAACCTCCTCATTTTTGAATAGTAAGGAACTGCTTCTAGTATCTCACAAAAGAGGGAAATGGTGAAGTAGGGACGGTTCTTTTCACGTAAAAAAATCCGTTACAGTTCAGACAGGCTGTAACGCAGTTTAAGAATCCGGCGCAAACATCATCTTCATCGAAAAACGCAGGTCCTTTCTGAGAGCTTAAAAAGCTAAAGCTTTTTTGATCTCTCAGTGAAGGCCCTGCTTTTGTTTCTCACGAAGATGGATGCTTTGCTGCCGGAAACGTAACATAATTACAGCCTGTCTGAACTGTCACAAAATCCGCGTGAAAAGAACCATCCCTGATTTCACATCATTTTCCGTATCTGGTTTCCGGCCAGCCACTCGGTGACATTTTCAAATGCCATCTCCGCCCGCCGATCGATCGACTCGCGTGTGTCGAAGCCCACGTGCGGAGTACAGACGAGGTTCGGAGCCCCGAGAAGCGGATGTCCTTCCGGCAGCGGCGGATCC
>JAFWIM010000094.1 GCA_017514845.1 Lachnospiraceae bacterium | reverse complement strand
GGAGAGCATGTTCGGGTACTCGTCTGCCTTATCGGCAAGACCGATTCTCTCGAGAAGGTCCATGGCTTTCTTGTCCGCCTCGGCCTGCGTCATCTTGCGAAGCTTCACAGGAGCAAATGTAATATTCTTCTTGACCGTCATATGCGGGAACAGGTTAAAGTGCTGGAACACCATTCCCATTCTTGAGCGTACATGGTCGATCTCCTTGTCAGTGACTTCTTTACCGTCAAGGAAGATCTGACCGCCGGACGGCTCCTCAAGGTGTGTGAGACAGCGGAGGAATGTGGACTTGCCGCAGCCCGAAGGTCCTACCAGAACGATCACATCGCCCGGATCGACTTTCAGGTCGATTCCGTCAAGGACAACAAGGTCTCCGAATTTTTTCTGAAGATTCTTAACGTCGATCACTTTGTCTCAGCCTCCTTTCGAATATTCCAAGCAGGTAAGTAAAGATCATGACCAGAATGAGGTAGATAATAGCCGTGATGAGCAGCGGGAACATAGCCTCATACGTACGGTTCATGATACCCTGGGCTGCATACAGAAGCTCCTTGCCGCCGATGACAGTGATGAGTGACGTATCCTTGAGAAGGATAATGAACTCATTGCCCAGGGCAGGAAGAACTGACTTGATCGCCTGCGGGATGATGATATATAACATCGTCGTCATGTAGTTGAGACCAAGGCTTCGGCCGGCTTCCATTTGCCCCGAATCGACAGCCATGAGGCCGCCTCGGATGATCTCTGAGACATACGCGCCGGAATTGATTCCCAGAGTCAGCGTTCCTACGAAGGTAAAATTGCGGCTGCTCGAGAATACGACCATTCCCATGATGAGCAGCTGGACCATCATAGGCGTTCCGCGGATGATCGTCACATAAATTTTGAAAATCAGATTTAACAATCCGAGCAGTATGTTCTTCTTTGATTTCTGCTGGTCATGGGCTGTACGGACAAGCGCCACGATCGTGCCGAGCAGAATACCGATAATTAATGCAAATGCAGTCACCAGCAGCGTCGTACTGACACCGTTAAGGTAGAGCATCCATCGGTCATTATATAAAAATGCCTGATAGAACTTGACGAAGAAGCTCTGTGTAAAGCTCAGCTTCTCCCCACTGGCAAGGAGCTGGGAGAGAGTTTCATAGGACTCAGCCAATTTTCCGAACCATCCTTTCTATTAATTGATCCTGCCGGTCATACCGCACGATCGGGCATTGTCACTCTGCCGTTTTGTGCTTTCAAGAACGCTCCGGCGTTCCTGACGCGACGTGCGCGGTAAAGCTTCAAGAAGGCTCCGGCGTTCCTGACACGACATGTGAGTTGAAAGAAAAAAACCGGATCCAACGCACGCGCGACCAGCATTGGATCCGGAATCGAAACCATTTGAAATTTTACCGGTAACGGGCTATTTTGCTGATAGGAATTGATTATTATTCCGCGCTGATATATTTAGCAACGATAGCATCTACTGTGCCGTCTGCCTGAAGCTCTGCGAGTGCTGTGTTCACAGCGTCAAGCAGTGCCGTGTTGCCCTTTGCCATACCGATTGCATAATCTTCAGAAGTATACTCAGTGTCAAGGATCACAAGACCCGGATTTGCGCCGACGAAAGCGGTTGCCGGCTCTTTGTCGATAACAACGCAGTCTACCTGACCGTTGTTCAGAGCCTGAACTGCTGTCAGACCGTTGTCATATGTTGTGACGTGATCTTCGCCGTAATCATCCGTGCAGTACAGATTGCCTGTCGTGCCGCGCTGTGTTCCGATCATCTTGCCCTCGAGATCGTCGACAGACTGGATGTCAGAACCTTCCTTGACGATGATGACCTGAACGCCTGTCGCGTAGGAGTCGGAGAACTCCATGACCTTCTGGCGCTCTTCTGTTACGGAGACACCTGCCATAACGATATCACTCTTGCCCTGCTGTGCAGCAAGAAGAGCTGCGTCGAAGTCCATATCATCTACCTGAAGCTCAAGGCCGAGCTTCTCAGCGATCGCGCCTGCAACTTCGATATCAATTCCTTCCAGTTTGCCGTCGTCTGTTGTCATCTCATACGGCGGGAACGCTGCGTTTGTGCTCATTGTGAGCTTGCCGGGTGTAACTGTTGTAAGTTCAGCTGTCTCCTCAGCAGCGACTGTGGATTCAGCTGTCTCAGCTGCGTCGGCTGCCGGAGCCGCGCTCTGGCTCTCAGATGAAGCGCCGCCGCAGGCTGCCATGGATACGACCATGCCTGCTGCCAAAAGAACTGCCATAAGTTTCTTCTTCATAATATAATCCTCCTCTTATACTAAAGTGCCGGCAGTCCGCTGCATAAAGCGGTCATGCCGGGCTTTTCTTAGTATAATTACATATTTTTACATTGTCAATCACTGCTTTACCGCTTATGGCACGCTTTTTCTGCTTTTTTCATCTGATTTTTTACATTTTCGGTCGAAAGATGCGCTTTGCTGGCTTTACCTTTTCCCAAAAGTTTCTGCATAAATATTCATTTTTTCGCAAGTTTATGCAGTTATAATATCCCAGCGCAAGTTGTCAGCCTTCGATGACAAAAGTCCCGGTGAGTACTGGCGCTTTCAGCGCACGAACATATAAAAGCGGAGAGGGCCAGTCGCATTAAGGCGTGGCAGCTCCCTCCCCGTCACATCATACCTATAGATCGAACTCCCTGATCATAACATATCAAAGATTCTCTTCACCCTTAGGTTCTCATCAACAAGCTTTCCCTGAAGCTCCCTGTCATATCCGATAAAGAACAGAGCGATCGTATCCGGACCGACATGGGAGCCGGTACAGAAATCATAGGACGTATTGATGAAATCCCTGACCTTTACGCGACTCATGATCCCGTTCATCACATACAGAGAGTCTTCATAGGCGTCCGCATGGGCGATACCGACGATCTGCTTTTCAGGCTCGACTATATTGTCGCACACGAAGTCAATCAGCGCACCCAAAGACTTTTTCCTTCCCCTCTTCAGGCAGTGCTGCACAATAAATC
This sequence comes from Lachnospiraceae bacterium, assembly GCA_017514845.1. Classification (GTDB taxonomy): domain Bacteria; phylum Bacillota; class Clostridia; order Lachnospirales; family Lachnospiraceae; genus Chordicoccus. Next base: position 952 of record JAFWIM010000094.1, on the reverse strand, counting down.
CGTCGCGGTTGCCGCACAGGATCGGCTTTACTTTGAGCAGGTTGCCGACTACTGCCGTCGCGCCGTGGAGACGGCCTGTGCGGGCCAGGTATTTCAAATCATCGACCGTGAATGTCCCGTTCATGCTGTGGGCGGTCTCTGCCAGAACATCAGCGATCTCAGTCAGCGAGTATCCCTTATCCTGCAGCTCACGGGCGTAGATCGCAAGAATTCCCTGGGCAAGAGACGCATTAAGAGAATCCACCAGTCGGATCTCACGCTCCGGATACTCCTCTCTGAGCTCCTCCGCGGCAATTCGCGCAGCGTTAAAAGTACCGCTGATGTTGCTGCTCAGAGAAATATATAGCAGATCCTTTCCCTCTTTAAGAACGGGCTCAAAATGCTCGCGAAACTCCTCGCTGTTGATGAGAGAAGTCTTAACCTCCGCGCCGCCGCGGATGGCATCATAATACTCCTTGCCTTTGGCCCGCTCCTCCTCAAGAGACAGCCCGCTCTCAAACCCGGGCACCTTTCGCCCGTCGACAATATTTATAAAAGCAATCACATTGATGTCATATTTTTCGACAAATACAGCCGGGATATTTGCCCCGGAATCAACGAATATTTCAAACATGTCAGCATCCCTTTCTAAAAGAAGCCATAAAATATAAATTACATAATAGCACCTTTCCAGCTATTTCTCAATGTGACCGACTTCCATTTGAACACATCGAAAAAAATGTCTAATGCTGCCCAAATAATATTTCCGCGTTTTTGTTTTTTATATATTTATTTACTAAATTCCGGCAATATTCGCTTGTATTATTCAGTTAATGAACCTCCACCCCCATGCGGTGCTGAACCGCGTCCTATGGAGGTGGTATCAAAGCCCTTCGGGCTTTAAGCCCCTCCGGGTCTTTTGATATTTGACCGTCGTGCCGGTTTCCCCTTTCGGACCGCTTGCGGCCGGCCG
>JAFWIM010000007.1 GCA_017514845.1 Lachnospiraceae bacterium | reverse complement strand
GCGGATACGCCGCACTCGAGGACGTACGGAAGCTCCATGATAACACTCTCGATCTCGAACGGTCCGATGCGGTAGCCGGAGGACTTGATGATGTCATCCGTACGGCCGACATACCAGAAGTAGCCGTCCTCATCCTTCCATGCAAGATCTCCGGTGTGATACCAGCCGTTGTTCTTGACGTTATCTGTCGCTTCCTTATTATTCAGGTACTCCTTGAAGAGGCCGCACGGCTCATCCGCCCCGTAGCGCACACAGATCTCGCCCGGATCACCGACTCTGGCTTCCGTTCCGTCCGGAGCCATCAGCATGACCTTGTACATCGGAGACGGCTTGCCCATCGAGCCCGGCTTCGGCGTCATGCCGATAAAGTTGCCTACCGTAAGTGTCGTCTCTGTCTGACCGAAACCTTCCATGATGGAGATACCGGTCACTTCTCTGAAGCGATTGAATACCTCCGGGTTCATGGCCTCACCCGCGATGCTGGCGTGACGGATGGAGGACAGATCGTATTTGCTGAGATCCTCTTTGATAAAGAATCTGTACATTGTGGGCGGTGCACAGAATGTGGTGATCTTGTATTTGCCAAACAGCGGAAGGATGTCGTCCGCATGGAAGCGGTCGAAATCGTATACAAATGTTGCCCCGCCGTTCATCCACTGTCCATACAGCTTGCCCCACAGAGCCTTGCCCCAGCCTGTGTCGGAGATGGTCAGATGCAGACCTTCGGCGTGTACGCACTGCCAGTATCTCGCTGTGACGAAGTGGCCGAGCGCATACTTGCAGCTGTGGACAACAGCCTTCGGATAACCGGATGTTCCGGATGAGAAGAGCATCAGCATCGTGTCGTTGCCGCGGATGGAATCGCCTGTGCGGCGGTAGCGGCTGGAGTACATTTCGTATTCATCATCAAATGAATGCCAGCCCTCTCTCTTTCCTCCCGTCGTAAAGAGATGCTTGACTGACGGGCAGTTCTTAACGGCATACTCGACTTCTTCCACGCAGGCACTTGTTGCCGTGCAGCAGACAGCCTTGACGTCAGCTGTCTGGAAGCGGTATTCCAGATCCTTCTGCTTGAGCTGGTCTGTAGCCGGGAGCGCGATCGCGCCGAGTTTGTGGAGACCGACGATGATCGGCCAGAACTCCCAGTTCCTGCGAAGGAGCAGCATGACGGCATCGCCCTTTTTGATGCCCTGAGCCTTGAAATAGTTGGCAGCCCGCGCGCTCATTTTCTTCATATCCTGGAACGTGAAGCGGCGTTCATTCTTATCCTTGTCGAGATGGACCATGCACAGACGATCCGGCTCTTTCTCCGCGATAGCATCGACAACATCGAACGCAAAGTTGAACTTATCTGTGTTCTTAAAAGTGACTTCCGTCGGATATCCGTCCTCCCTCTCCTTGACAGAGACGAAATTCGATACAAAGTTCGGAGCCTTGAGAGCGTCCGGGGAAGCTTCCTTTTTAATTACATCTACGTCTTCTCTTGATCTGAGACGACCCTTCTCCCATACTACATCCGCGCCTTCCTCCGGCAGTACGAGCGCGAGGAAGCGGACATCCTGACCGCCCACGGCGATGATGCCGTGCGGATTGGAAGAATTATAGAAAATGCTGTCGCCGGCATGCAGGACTTCCTCATTATCCTTGATCCTGATCTTCATGGATCCTTCCAGGACGTAGTCGAACTCCTGACCCGGATGGGTGACCTGCTCGATCGGCGTGTGCTGCTGCTCCTCATTATAGTTGTAAACAACGAAATACGGATCCGCAATTCTGTCCTTGAACAGCGGCGCGATGTTCTTGATGAGAACGCCCGGCTCCACAGACGTCAGCTGACCGCCGCCCGCGCGGGTCAGCGTGTAGCCGGTAAGGAGCGGAGTACGTCCTTCGAGAAGTTCCATGATTTCAACATCGAAGACAGACGCGCATTTGTGAATGAACGAGAACGGAAGATCCGCGCCGCCCTCCTCATACATCGTGTAGTCCTCGAGGGAAAATCCGGTCATATCCGCCATCTGCTCCTGCGTGTATCCGCTGTCAACACGCAGCGCCATGATACGATTGGCAACTTCCTTCTCCATTTCCAGTGCTGCCCTATTCTTTACAGCAGTATCCGACATTACAAAAACCTCCTCAGTAAGATAATTGTTCGATAACGAGCGGTATGATGCTTCTTGTTCAAGAGTCCAGTATACCGGATATCTGCCAGGCAGCTCATCCGGCATATGCGGAGGCAGGCTTTGTCTGCATAAAAAAACCCGCCTCAAATTCCTTTGAGACGGGCTGAAATATCAACTCGCGGTACCACTCAAATTGCGCCTTTCGGCGCCTCTCTAAGACTCCATCAAGTCCTTGGCACTAACGCAGCCTTCACGGGAGAACCTAACGGCGGGGCCGCTCAGCGCTCCGACTCGGAAGTGATAGTTCTGGGATTTCCTTCAGCCCGCTCTCAGCAAATGCAGGTTCTCTGTACTCCGGATGAGTCCCGACCGTCTTCGTCATAGTCTTTATATGTTGGTTATATGCGCCGTGTGCGGCGCTTTTGCTCTTTAACGAACAAAAGTGATTGTAGCAGGAAAGCGGGCGACTGTCAATATATATTTAAGAATTTTACATTCTTCAGAAGACCCTGTCACTTTGTCAAATTCTTTTATAATGATTTTGCCCTGTAAAGGAAGGTCACGATCTGGCCTCTCGAGCAGTTCTCATTGACGCCGAATTTCCCTGCCAGCGGTCCCGACGTAAAGCCTGTCGTTATATTTTTCTGGTAGCCCCAGAGTACCGCATTGTAGAAGACATGTGATTTCGGAACATCCGGGAACGGTGCCTTCGCGACTGCCTTAGGTGCCGGTTTGCCCTTGAGCCTCCAGAGGAACATCATGCATTCACCGCGGCTGACGTTTTTGTTGATACCGAATGTACCATCCGGATATCCCTTGGTGATGCCTTTCTGAGAACCCCAGAGAATAGCCTTATAGAATGTATGTGTCTTCGGCACATCTTTGAACGGAGATTTCGATACCGCCGTTGGCTCCTTCTTGCCTGCATATCTCCACAGGAACATCATCATCTCTCCGCGGGTGCAGTTCCGGTTGATGCCGAACGTACCGTCAGGATATCCCTTGGTGATCCCGGCGTCGGCTGCCCAGTAAATTGCGTTGTAATATGCATGACCCGGGTTCTGTACATCGGAGAAGAGTTTCTGAGAGGTCTTCTCTACTATCAGTATGTAGGACGCGCTGCCTGCATCATAGTTCGCGTTTGCATTTGCCGAGGCTGTAATGGTGGCAGTACCTGCCCCCTTGATCGTCACCTTGCCGGTCGCGCTGTTAACCGTGGCAACAGCTGTGTTATCGGAAGTAAAGGTCGCCCCTGCGGTAGTGGCCTTCATCAGGGGAATGGTGAAATCGGCATCCGCCAATTTTTTCATTATGCTTTTCACGCCAAATCCGAGACCTGCATCCGCCTTCTCGATTGTAAAGTCAACGGTCACAGTACCCTCATAATTCCCGGTATCTGTCGCCGTGATCGTCACGACCGCTGTGCCGGCGTCCTTGTTCTTCGAGTAGGTTACAGTGTAGTCCGTGCCCAAGGCCAGCGTCGTGGTCCCGTCCATTACAGTGACGTCAGGCTCCTTGCTCGTGCCGTCATACGTGTAACTGGTCGGGTTAATCGTAATTGCACACTCTGAGATATCATTAACTGAATATTCTTGAGCAATCGCCTGCGTCTTTCCGAGGACGATGCTATTTTCGACCACAGGCAGTGTTGTGTAAGCGTTTCCTTCTTTATCGTACATGGTGATTGGCAGATCAACGTCGCTCCTGCGGTGCTTCTTAGGAGTGCGAAGGACTTCAAGATTTGTATCATCTTCGAACATGATATACATGTCATATGGATCCCTCATTTTGGATGTATCAAAGCTGCTCAGATCCAGATATTTCAGGTTTCTGCAGTAACGGACCATGCCATACGTTGATCTTAGGCTGGATGTATTAATGTTGCTCAAATCCAGATGTGTCAGGCTGCTGCAGCCGGCGAACATGCCAGACATATCATAAACATTCGATGTGTCAAAGCTGCTCAAATTCACATTTGTCAAGCTGCTGCAGTCACCGAACAAGAGCTCCATAGTCTGCACATTCGATGTATTAAAGCTGCTCAGATCCAGATTTGTCAGACTGCTGCAGCCGAAGAACATGTAAGCCATATTCGTCACGTTTGACGTGTCAAATTTGCTCAAGTTCAGCTTTGTCAGGTTACTGCATTCGTAAAACATACATCCTGTACTCGTGACATTCGAAGTATCAAAGTTGCTCAGATCCACAGTTTTCAGGCTGGTGCATTTTTCGAACAAGGCTGATGAATTCGACGGCAAGTACAGCGTACCGGTTGATCTGATTGAAGATATGCGATTAGCCTTAATACCTGACTTGGAAATCCAATCTCTCCACAGCGTTCCTCCAGATGATTCAAAAACTACAGCCAGGGTATTAATATCGTACGTCGCCGTCACGCCGTCGCCCACCTGTACTCCGGCTCCGACGACTTCTTCTGCGATTTCCACTTCGGCCTCATCGACCTCTTCATCAAGTTCCGGCACTGGGGCTGCCTCTTCAGCATCCACGATTTCTTCCGTCACATTGCCTTCCTTCGGGGAAGCGTAGACCGTGGCGGGGCACACTCCCGCGATCATAAAGATCGTCATCATGACTGCCAGGTATTTCTTCACTGCCTTCATTTGCTTTCACTCCTTTCCGCTTGCTGAACACGTATGGTTGTTCTATTTATTATACCAAATTTTCAGTTCTTTATGGGTGCATATGCATAATTTCTGAAAACGGAATGGTCCCCTGCTTTTTTTCGCGTATGATAGGCAGGTTACTCTGATAAGCTTTCGGGAGGTCTATGAAGCGCAGCAGCAGAGTACCACGTCCATAGGACACGGCTCAGCACCGCATGGGGTGGTGGTTCATGAGAAATAGCTGATTACAGTGCAAGACTCCTTGACTTTTCGGGGGCTTATCAGTATAATCCATAAATACATTGCGGGCATAGGCGCACTTAGTGCGCCCATTTGCTATCTGCAGTTAAGATAGAAATAAGTGGAGGCGAATAAAGATGGCTGACGTTAATCCTGGAAAGAAAAACATTCTTACCTATGCCGGACTCAAAAAGCTTGAGGACGAGCTCTTCGACCTGAAGGTCAATCAGAGAAAGGCAATTTCCGAGAAAATTAAAGAGGCCCGTGAACAGGGCGACCTTTCCGAGAACGCTGAATACGATGCTGCCAAGGACGAGCAGAGAGACATCGAGGCGCGTATCGAGGAGATCGAAAAAATCCTGAAGAACGCGGAAGTCTTCGTTGAGGAAGAGGCAAGCACGAACGCGATCAACGTCGGCTGCAAGGTCGTGATCCATGACATCGAATATGATGAGGACCTTGAATTCGCCATCGTTGGCTCCACAGAAGCCAACAGCCTGAAGGGGAAGATCTCCAACGAATCTCCGCTCGGCCACGCACTCATCGGCGCGACAAAGGGCCAGGTCGTCACGGTCGAAATGCCGAATGGCCTGACCAGCCAGTATAAAGTCCTTGATATCACAAGAAACGTGTAATTCATCGGCCGCGGTCCCATAAGTAAAAGAGACCGCGGCTTTTTCACTAAAATTTCCCACACCCCATCTTAGTTCTGCCGCCTCATAAACATGTACTCTCAGGGACGCTCTCGCTCGGCCTCGCTGGCAGCGGTACATAAGAAATTTTCATCGCTAAAGCTCGAAAATTTCAAGTACCGGCCGCTCGGCGACGCCCTGACGAGCACATATTTTATGAATGCGGCAGTGCTCTCGACCTGAAGTGGGAAGTTTTAGTTCTTCAATACATCGACACAAAATCAGACTTGGCATATCGGATCCAAGCCTCAGGAGGAGAACGAAAAATGGCACAGAATCAGAGCAAGCAGCAGGGAAAGGCCCAGGAGCCGGATCTCAACCAGCTTCGCAAGGTCCGCAGAGAAAAGCTGGCGGAACTTGTCGCGGAGGGCAAGAATCCATTTGAGATCGTGACCTACGATCAGACACAGCACTCACAGGAAATCAAGGACAACTACGCGGCTTTTGAAGGCAAGGAAGTCTCCGTCGCCGGCCGTCTCATGTCAAAGCGTGTCATGGGCAAGGCCTCTTTCGGTCACATCCAGGACCTTCAGGGCACCATCCAGATCTATGCGTCCCGCGATGACCTCGGTGAGGACTACAAAGCATTCAAGAGACTCGACATCGGCGACATCATCGGCGTAAAGGGCATCGTGTTCACGACAAAGATGGGCGAGATTTCCATTCACGCGAAGGAAGTCACTCTTCTGTCCAAGTCCCTCCAGATTCTTCCGGAGAAGTACCACGGCCTGACCAACACCGACCTTCGCTATCGCCAGCGCTATGTCGACCTCATCATGAACCCGGAATCCAAGGACGTGTTCGTTAAGCGCTCCCAGATCATCTCCGCGATCCGCCGCTACCTCGATGAGCGCGGATTCATGGAAGTTGAAACTCCGATGCTGGTTGAAAATGCCGGCGGCGCCGCAGCCCGCCCCTTCACCACACACTTCAATGCCCTGAATGAGGACAAGAAGCTTCGTATCTCTCTCGAGCTCTACTTGAAGCGCCTGATCGTCGGCGGTCTTGAGAGAGTCTACGAGATCGGCCGCGTCTTCCGCAACGAGGGTCTCGATATAAAGCACAATCCGGAATTCACTCTGATGGAGCTCTATCAGGCTTACACAGATTACGAAGGCATGATGAGACTCACTGAGGACATGTACAGGACAGTCGCCCAGGAAGTTCTCGGAACGACCCTTCTTAACTACAAGGGCAATGTCATCGACCTCGGAAAGCCTTTTACGCGCATCACCATGACAGAAGCTGTCAAGAAGTACTCCGGTGTCGATTTCGACGAAGTGAAGACACTGGAAGAAGCCCGCGCCCTCTGCGACGCCCGCGAAATCCACTATGAGCCGCACCACAAGATCGGCGACATTCTGAATCTCTTCTTCGACGAGTACGTTGAGGAGCATCTGATTCAGCCGACATTCCTGACCGGCCATCCGATCGAGATATCCCCGCTGACCAAGAAAGATCCGGAGAATCCGGGCAAGGTCCTCCGCTTCGAGATGTTCATGAACGGCTGGGAGATGTGCAACGCCTACTCTGAGCTGAACGATCCGATCGACCAGAGAGAGCGATTTGCGGCGCAGGAGGAAGCATTTGCAGCAGGCGACGAGGAAGCCAATCACACCGACGAAGACTTCCTGAACGCCCTCGAGATCGGCATGCCTCCGACAGGCGGCATCGGCTACGG
>JAFWIM010000093.1 GCA_017514845.1 Lachnospiraceae bacterium | reverse complement strand
GTGCCGACTCTCAGGATGAAGGCCGCCGTGACAGCCGGCAGGATCATCAGTCCTGCGGCAGCGGTCGCGATTACCGGAAGGCAGCAGAAAAGGAAGATGTGACAGTTCAGACAGGCTGTAGCGGAGTTTCAGAATCCGGCGCAAACATCATCTTCATCGAAAAACGCATATCCTTCCCTGCGAGCCTGCAACACGCCTCGCATGTTTCGGTCTCTCAGTCGGATATGCAATGTTTTTCTCACGAAGATGGATGCTTTGCTGCCGGAAACGTCACATAAGAACAGCCTGTCTGAACTGTCACAATTTCGGCTCAATCTCGCAAGTGAGACTGTGCTGACAAAAGAGAAGGACTGCCGCACAAGCAGCAGTCCTCCGTCTTTGTATTTTGCGCAAACTCTTGATTAATCTCCGAAAATCTTCTCGAGCTCATCCTGGCAGATGACTTTGACGCCGTTCTTTTTGAGAATGTCGGCAGCGGCGGCGTTGTCAGCGACCTTGATGACCAGGTAAGCCTTGTCCTTCTCTCTTGTGAGGAAAGCATAGGTGTACTCGAGATTAATGTTCTGGTCGCCGAGCAGTGCGAGAATCTCGGACAGAGCGCCCGGCCGATCTTCCATCTCGACCGTGAGAACTTTGGTGATCTGGCACACATATCCCTCATCCTTCAGGACAGTGACTGTATCATAGACGTTATCCACGATGACACGAGCAATGCCGAAATCCATAGCGTCCGCCACACACATAGCCCGCATGTCGATATTGTTCTTCTGCAGGACCTTGCAGAATTCGGCGAGAGTTCCCGGTCTGTTTTCAAGAAATACAGATATCTGCTTTGTCGTCATAGTATTTACCTCCTCAAAAGGTGTGTGTAATTATTATCCTTTATAAAGGTTGCGTTTGTCAATAACGCGGACTGCTTTTCCTTCTGAGCGTACGATGCTCTTCGGAGTGACAAGCTTGACATCCGCATGGATGCCCAGCATGGACTTGAGGCCTGCGACAAGCTCTCTCTCCTTCGCGGAGACCTTGGACAGCTCATCGGAAAACATCTCCGGAGTCATCTCCACACGGACTTCCAGCGAATCACTGTTCTTATGACGATCCACGATGATCTGATAGTTGGCTGCATAGCCATGGTTCAGGAGAACAGTCTCGATCTGGGACGGGAATACGTTGACGCCCTTGACAATAAGCATGTCGTCAGAGCGGCCGAGCGGCTTCGTCATCTTTACAAATGTACGTCCGCAGGAGCACTTCTCTCTGGACAGGATGCAGATATCTTTTGTGCGGTAGCGAAGAAGCGGGAAAGCTTCTTTGGCAAATGATGTGAACACCAGCTCACCCTTCTCACCGTCCGGGAGAACCTCACCGGTCTTCGGATCAATGATTTCGGCGATAAAGTAGTCTTCATTGATATGCATACCGTTCTGTTCCTGGCACTCGAAAGAGACACCCGGACCGGAGATCTCTGTCAGACCGTAAATATCATAGGCTTTGATGCCGAGAGTCTCCTCGATATCACGGCGCATTTCCTCCGTCCATGCCTCAGCTCCGAAGATTCCGGCTTTGAGGTGGATCTTGTCCCGGACCCCTCTCTCATGGATAGACTCGCCGAGATACGCGGCATAGGACGGCGTACAGCACAGAACTGTCGCGCCGAGATCTGTCATGAACTGGATCTGGCGGTCTGTGTTTCCCGAAGACATAGGCAGAGTCAGGCAGCCCACCTTATGGGAGCCGCCGTTGAGTCCGGCACCGCCTGTGAAAAGGCCGTAGCCGTAGCTGACCTGCACAACGTCATCCTCATCGGCTCCTGCTGCAGTCAAGGCGCGGGCGCAGCACTCCTCCCAGAGGTCTATATCATTCTGCGTGTAAAAAGCAACGACACGGCGTCCTGTGGTTCCGGAAGTACTCTGGATGCGTACACAGTCAGACAGCGGTCTGGCCATCAGACCGTAGGGATACGCATCGCGGAGATCGTCCTTTGTGAGGAAGGGAAGCTTATGAAGATCCTCGATGCCTTTAATATCGTCAGGAGTGATCCCCTTCTTCTCCATTTTCTTGCGATAGTAGGGCACATTGTCCCATACTCTCTTCACGCAGTCGACAAGGCCTGCGTTCTGCCATTCAACGACCTGTTCCCGGGAAGCGGTCTCCTTCTCCGGTGAGAAATACTTGCTCATAATAATTGCTCCTCTCTACTATATGGCACTAAGACATTCGCGAAACTGACGTGATCTCCCGAGTGCCAAATATAATACTGGTTGAAATTTTATCACTTTAAAGCGGTGTAACGCAACAGTTAATTTATATTTAGGATAAACATTTTTAAGTTTTTCACAATATAATCTAATCGATCAGAGTCGCGGGCAGCTTTTATCGACGGTCACAGACCGAAATGCTGCTGCCCTTCGTTCGGCATGCGCAAAAAATGTACACTGCCCCTTAGAATTGGGCAGCGCAAAGAACTGTTTACTAACACCGAATTATGCGATATGATAGCTAAAACTCCCTGCACCGGGCGCATGCATATCCCCGGGGTCAGCTGACATACCACGTTTCATGAGGTGACTATGGAAAACACGATCAGGATTACTGCCGGAGAGCTCCGGAATTTCTATACAGACCTACTCGCAAAGCTGGATTTTGATACTGCCAGAAGGAGGACCCTGTCAGAGATCATACTGGCTTCATCCGACTATCAGGCCGTCTCTGTACTTTTTGACAGGGTCACAGCCGGTCTCATTGATTCGAAGGCGCTGCCGGTCCATGCCGGCAAAAGACGCCGCGCGGTGATGATCGACGGAGCCCGCACCGAGCCTCATCTCACATGTCTTCTGGCCATGGAATGCGCGTGCGAGACCGCCGCGTCCGAAGGAGTCGGCATGGCACTCGTCCGAGGTCTCCTGCCTGTCCGGCGACTCAGGCTCTACGAGAAAGTAGCGTCTGCCCACGGCCTTGCCGCCGTGGCCAGAGAAGCCGTCTACGAGAATGAAACAGACGCAAAAATAACCCACAGCTTTCTCGCTGTGGATCCGGGGCACTTCGGAGACCGGGAAGATCTCACGCCGCTCCTTATTGAATTTGCGCAAAAAACCGGTGATGCGGGGATTCCGGCTCCAGGCGGCATCGATCCCTCATTTGAAAATGAAGGTACCGCCCGCAACTATACAGGCAGCGTAACTGCTGCCTATAAGAACAGAGACGTACTCGAGGTCCCGCTCTACGTCACAGACGACTGGAACGAAATCGCAGCCGCGATGGAAATTAAATCTCCGCTCACCGAAACAGTTTAATTCGCAAGCGTCTCTTTCCCGAAGCCGTACGGAAGCAGCTCACCCAGGGTGAGCTCTTTTGTTTCTTCAGGGGATTTCGCAAGGATCACAGTGAATGTATCGGGGTCACAGAATTCTCTGAGCACCTGGCGGCATACGCCGCAGGGCGGGCAAAAATCCGTGACCTCGCCTTCGCTGCCGCCGACGACACAGATTGCCGTGAAATCACGCTCACCGCATACGACCGCGCGGAAGACCGCAGTTCTCTCCGCGCAGTTCGACGGCCCGTAAGCGGCATTTTCAATATTGCATCCTCCGTACAGCATGCCATTGGCGCAGAGCAGAGCAGCGCCAACCTTAAAATGGCTGTAGGGGGCATACGAATACTCCAGCATCCTGAATGCCTCGGCGATCATTTCCTTTTTTACCTGTTCGTTCATAGAATTCTCCCTGATCATGATGGGAATGAGGTCTCTCAAACAGCTGTCTCGAGAGCAAGCTCCATCATCTTCGTGAAGCTCTTCTGACGGTCCTCGGCACTCAGTTCCCTGCCGGAATAGATCTCATCGGAAATCGTGAAGATAGCGAGCGCTTTCTTGTTCCAGCGGGCCGCGTTCATGTAGAGGGCAGCCGCCTCCATCTCGAGGCAGATGATGCCCATCTTGCTCCAGATCGCGGGGACATCCCTGTCCATGTTGTAGAACACGTCCTCTGACAGGCAGTTGCCGACAACGATGTCGGTGCCGAGGCGCTCTGCGGTCTTCGCGCATTTGTAAAGAAGATCCCAGGATGCAATCGCGGAGAAATGTCCGTTCAGACAATACTGATCCTGCCATGCGGAGGTCGTACTCGCCCCCTCGGCCACCACGATGTCGTTGATGTGGACGTTCTCATTGATCGAGCCGGCCGAACCGATGCGGATCAGATTCTCGCATCCATAGTAATTAAAAAGTTCAAATGAATAAATACCTATGGATGGCATTCCCATTCCGCTGCCCATGACGGAAACTTCTTTTCCCTTATACGTCCCGGTATATCCGAGGATATTCCGGACTCCGTTCACGAGGCGTGCATTTTCAAGAAAGTTCTCCGCGATAAATTTCGCTCTCAGCGGATCTCCCGGCAAAAGACATGTCTTTGCGAAGTCTCCCGGCACAGCAGAATTGTGTGGGGTAGGTGTGTGTGCATTATGAGCCATAGTCTCCTCCTTTGAAATTACAGTTCCTTAATTGCCTCTATCGCGACCCGGATACACAGATCGGTATCGCGCACGACCGGGTTAAGAAGCCCCAGTTTCGCTCTCTCCTGATTGGCCATGACCAGCATGACCGCGCCGACGCGGACTCTTCTGGCAGCACCGGCAATAAAGAGCGTCGAGCTCTCCATCTCAGAGCCGAGGCACCCCATCCGGACCCACGCGTCCCACTTATTCATGAGTTCATAGGACACCGGCATCTTCTCCGGCTCATGCTGCCCATAGAAGGCGTCCTTGCACTGAACCACACCGACGTGATGCGGGACACCTAGAGTCTTCGCAGCTTTGACCAGGGCAGTGGTGACCTCAAAGTCCGCGACCGCCGGATACTCGATCGGGGCGTACTCACGGCTCGTGCCGTCCATGCGCACCGCAGCTGTCGCCACAATGACATCTCCGCTCTTCACCTGCGTCTGCATGCCTCCGCATGTGCCCACGCGGATAAATGTGTGAGCGCCGCATCGCACAAGCTCCTCAAGAGCGATTGCGGCGGACGGGCCGCCGATGCCGGTCGACGTGACGGACACTCTCTTGCCGGCGACGGTGCCTGTGTAAGTGATGTATTCCCTGTTGTCCGCGATGAGGACCGGATCGTCAAAATACTTTGCAATCTTCGCGCACCGCTTCGGGTCGCCCGGCAGGATGACGATCTCTCCGACCTCCCCGGGTGCCACCTGAATGTGATACTGCTTTTCTTTGTCTGCCGAATAGTTGATCATTTGCACCTCCGTTCATCCCTGTCCATCGGACTAAGTTATATCCTCAAAAGCTAATTTTACCGGCTGTCCTTACGACCTGCTTAGGATTATCTTCCAAATGCAAGCACGGTCAGCGCAAGGCAGATGACTCCGACCGGAATCATGAAAATTGCCTTTCCGACACCCTTGAATCTGTTGATCCTGAACGTGTCCGGGTGGTAAATGTGCTTCCATATTGTATATGTCTCTCCCGGAACATAGGCCTGGGCATCCTTGACGCTGAACTTATCCTCCGACACACCGGGCGCTTCCACTCCATGGATTTTTATTCTGAACAGCAGCTGTCTTCTTTCAGTCTCTTTCCCTATGGCTTTTTTATTTCTGACAGGCTTCTCAAAGACTCCCTCATCCCTGACTTTATAGAAAAAGAATGGCTGGATGATAAAATTCGCCCCGCCCATGATCATAACGACCGAGATGAACAGGAGTAAAAATCCTACTGACTGAAATAAATCCATACAATACCTCTTTCACACCGCCCTGTTTCCGCGCGGCATCGTTTCTTCTTAAATATGTTCACTATTATCGCACATGTTTTCGGTCATGCCTATAAAAAAGCATGTAAAAAAAGCATTTGGACCCGCTTTTTAGAATTTCATCTCAAACTTTTTATTTTTACTTTATAAATTTTATTTTTTTTTCAGCTCACGTACAAATTCGTTTCACATTTACCCTGTATAGTATACACCAGATAGAGAAACAACCACTCACTATCTCCCCCCTCATTAAGAATAAGAGAGAGAGACCTGCAAAGGTCTCTTTTTCTTATGTCCGAAACATGCAGGCGGACACAGGATCGGTCTTACACCCAGATCAGATATTCTTAGCGCATATGTCAGACAGGCAGCACCTGTCACAGTACGGCTTCGTCCTCGCCGTACAGACATCTCTTCCGTGCTCGACAAGCCTGTGGCAGAGGGCATTGCCCTCCTCCGGCGGCACGATCTTCCAGAGAGCCATCTCGACCTTCTTCGGGTCCTTAATTCCATCCACAAGACCGATGCGGTTCGTGAGCCGTATGCAGTGCGTGTCCGTGACGATGGCCGGCTTTCCGAAAACGTCCCCCATAATGAGATTGGCGCTCTTCCGCCCCACTCCGGGCAGCTTCTGCAGCTCCTCAAATGAATCCGGCACCTTCCCCTGATATTTGTCCCGCAGGATCCGCATGCAGGCGCTGATGTCCCTGGCCTTGCTCCTGCCCAGCCCGCAGGGGCGGACGATCTCCTCAATCTCCTCCGGGGAAGCCTCCGCGAGCGCATTGACGTCCGGATATTTTTTATACAGTTCTTCAACGATCACATTGACCCTTGCGTCGGTGCACTGGGCTGCCAGCCTTACGCTGACAAGCAGCTTCCACGCCTCGTCATAGTCCAGCGTGCAGTCCGCGTCCGGGTACTCTGCGGCAAGGCGCTTAATGACCTCCAATGTCAGTTTTTTCTTATCCATATAAATGCTCCTTTTCACTCCCGGTATTATACCACAGGATTGCTTCTCTGTCATTTTCGTTTCCTGACAGGCAGAATCGGTATGAGTTCAGACAGGTTGCGATGCT
The DNA here is from genome assembly GCA_017514845.1 of Lachnospiraceae bacterium. GTDB lineage: Bacteria > Bacillota > Clostridia > Lachnospirales > Lachnospiraceae > Chordicoccus. Next base: position 1,658 of record JAFWIM010000093.1, on the reverse strand, counting down.
TTCTCACGAAGACGGATGCTTTGCTGCCGGAAGTAAACTGCCGGATATGCCGGACTGAACTGTCACACTGTTATATCGAAAAGATGCGAAATCCTCCCCCCGGGTATCCCTCACTTTGTACAAAAAAGCATACTTTCGTGAAACCACTTGACAGCCATCCGCTTTTAGTGTATACATGTGTCTTGTCAGTAGTAAACACATCTGTTGACAAGCCCTGGCTTCGTAAGCAGTCAGCGCAGCTGTTTTCCAAAAGGAGGAAACCTGATCATGAATAAATTCAAAGCTTTCCTTAAGCGCAAGGACATTGAGATCTCTGTCAAACGTTATCTGATTGACGCGCTTGGCGCAATGGCACAGGGTCTCTTCTGCTCATTGCTCATCGGGACTATCATCAACACGATTGGTTCTCAGTTCCACATCGGTTTCCTCACGACACCGGTCGCCACGGTAGCGGGAGCTGAGTATACCGTAGGAGGTCTTGCCACTGCGATGAGCGGCCCTGCGATGGCAGTCGCCATCGGCTCTGCCCTTCACTGCCCGCCGCTCGTACTGTTCTCGCTGATCACAGTGGGATTTGCGTCGAATGCCCTCGGCGGGGCCGGCGGGCCGCTGGCAGTGCTCTTCATTGCCATTATCGCATCTGAAATCGGAAAAATGGTCTCAAAGGAGACCCGAGTAGATATTCTTGTCACACCGCTCGTGACCATAGGTGTCGGTGTCGCGCTCTCCGCATGGTGGGCTCCCGCCCTCGGCAAAGCCGCTATGCATGTCGGAGATTTCATTATGTGGGCGACAGAACTGCAGCCGTTCCTCATGGGCATGCTTGTCTCGCTCGTCGTCGGTGTGGCCCTGACACTGCCGATCTCGTCGGCCGCTATCTGCGCAGCCCTCGGTCTGACCGGTCTCGCAGGCGGCGCTGCCGTTGCCGGATGCTGCGCACAGATGGTCGGATTTGCGGTCATGTCCTTCCCTGAAAACAAATGGGGCGGTCTCGTCTCTCAGGGAATCGGTACATCCATGCTGCAGATGGGCAACATTGTCAAGAATCCACGCATCTGGATCGCTCCCTGCATCACAAGCATGATCACTGGACCGATCGCGACCTGCGTTTTCCGCCTTCAGATGAACGGCGCGGCAGTCAGCTCCGGCATGGGAACCTGCGGTCTGGTCGGCCAGATCGGTGTCTACACAGGCTGGCTGAACGACATCGCCGCCGGGACCAAAACGGCCATAACGGCTTCCGACTGGATCGGCCTCATTATGATCAGCTTCATTCTGCCGGCGATCCTCTGCCCGCTCATCAACGCCGTGTTGAACCGCATCGGCTGGGTCAAGGCCGGAGATCTTGCCCTCTCCTGAAGGTCTGATCATGAACTGAGATTAAGTTTCGCATCCCTCCGTATATGTGTCTTATGCATGCGGCACATATATGGAGGGATGTTTTTCGTTTCGTCAAATTATTATTATACAATTATATGTGACAAACTGTTTTCAATTTTGTACAAGGATTTTTCCATCAATGTCATTTAGATAGGCTGTATATCTATCATTATAGCATATGGGATAGTCTAAGTCCTTGTTAAGTTTAGCCGTACACAGCAGGTGATGACGAAGTTGAGAGTTCAGAAGGGAAAACGCATCATTGTTTTCGAGACAAT
>JAFWIM010000092.1 GCA_017514845.1 Lachnospiraceae bacterium | reverse complement strand
CTTGACCCGGATCGGAAGATCCCGGCCAAGTATCTGCCATAAAGAATGCCCCTTCAAGACGCACCTCCCGGCGCGGACTGCTCCCTGTATTCAGACGGAGACATGCCAAACGCCTTGCGAAATGTCTTCGAGAAATAATTGCTGTCATTGTAGCCGACCTGCCCGGCGACCTCAACGATCTTGTTGCGCGGATCGTCGAGGAGATCTTTCGCTCTTGCCATGCGGAATTCGGTAATGTACTGGTTGAGAGTACGGCCTGTCTCGTTCTTGAACATAGTGCACATATAAGAAGTGGACAAATGAGCGTAGACGCTTATATCCTTGATGGACAGCCCGGGATCGGAATACGTGCGGGCGATAAAATTCTTGATATTGTAGACCGCCTCCGATTCCCCTGACGGCGTCTCCATCGCTTTTATGACAGAGGAGATGTTATTTGCCAGCAGTCGGTCGAGCTCATAGATATTATTGCATGAATTTATGTCATTCCAGATCACACTGGAATTCATGGCATCCTCCGGATCAAGCTGCATGGATCTTGCTGTGGTCCAGAGCACAAGATGCAGACGGTAATAGAGATCCTTTACCTGGTTGGGGAGTATGAGTCCTTTTTCCCGGGTCAGTTCTGAGAGCAGTTCACCGGTATAATTTCTGAGGCCTTCCGTGTCGCGGCCGGTGAGGAGCATTTTCAGATTGTTCTCGTAATAATTCTCGTCCAGAGACCGGAATGTATTTTTCTCGGGAGAACTGCTGCTCACAAGATATGTTCTTGCAGGAAGGAAAAAAGCTGTCTGAAGGCTGATGACCGCAGACGCGTAGGATTCGTAGAGATTGTGATAGTCCCTGACCTGGCGGCCGATAATTACGTGGAAACTTCCTAGATGGTCTGAAAGCTCGCCGGTGATTCGCCCTCCGAGATAGTCTGTCTGCTGATCGGACAGGGGAAGCCTTGAGAACATCTGGAAGATGAACAGAGGACTTCTCGGGGCATAGAGCCAGTCGAGAGACATGTTCCGGAAAAGCTCTGTAAGCTTTCCATTTATAAGTCTTGCGCTGTCCTCCGTCGTCATTCCACCGAGGTCATAGTTTCGGATGAGAACGGTGAACGCGCTCTGGAAGGATTCCGGCGGACTGCGGAACCATGACGGGTCAAGAAAGAGCTCCCCTCTCTGGTCCGGATATTGTGTGAGTTCAAATGCAGTTGCTTCTTTGCTGCGAATGCGGCTCCGGTTCTCATTTTCAACACGGACCACTGCCTCCCGGAGAGCGGCAGTGATCTCATCGAGGCTGATCGGTTTTTCCACATAGCTGACCGCGCGCAGGCGGATCGCAGCCTTCAGATACTCTTTATCGGAATAGCCGCTCATGATTATGATGGAGGATTCCGGGCACAGCTGCTGGATCTGCTCCGACATCTGTATGCCGTTCAGCTTCGGCATGCGGACATCCGTGAGGATCACGTCCGGCCGGAACTGCCTTCCGATCTCCAGCCCGTGCAGCCCGTCGTCCGCGCAGCGCACATCCGTAAATCCGAGTCCGGCCCAGTCTATCTTGTCTCTAAGCCCTTCTCTTGTCAGTTTTTCGTCATCTACAATTAGTACTTTCATGGCTTTTTCTCTCTGCTTAGGCTGCCAAAAGACAAAGTATCTCTGACGTGCCCTTGTAAGTCATCTTCGGTTTTGCATTTTGTCATTCCAAGTCTCGCCTGCGAGACGAAAGTGCGGGATTCAGGTCAGCACACGAAGCAGATCGCCCATGGGTCGCTGCCTGATAATAAGCGGTTAACCTGTCTTACAGATTATACCACATTAAAAAAGAATTTCCCCCATATCGAATAATTTTCCCCTGATGCGGAAAAATGAGAATTTTTATAATTATTACAGATTCGAAAGGAGGAAGCACTCGTGTCAGAAGATTTAATTCTCGAACTTAAGGGTATAACTAAGATTTTCCCGGGCGTCAAGGCACTCAATAATGTGCAGTTCCAGCTGCGCAGAGGCGAAGTCCACGCGCTGATGGGAGAGAACGGTGCCGGAAAATCGACTTTCATCAAGGTCATTACCGGTGTTCACGCAGCTGAAGAAGGTCACATGTATCTGAATGGACAGGAAGTTCATTTCAAGGGTACGCAGGACGCACAGGCGGCAGGTATCGCGGCGGTCTATCAGATCCCGACATCCTACCCGGAACTCACGGTCACGGAGAATATTTTCATCGGCCATGAGATCATCAAAAACGGAATGATCCAGTGGAATGAGATGAATAAGGAAGCTGAGAAGCTTCTCTCCAGACTCCATGCAACATTCAAGGTAACCGAGGAAGTCGGTGCCCTGACAATCGCTCAGCAGCAGATGGTCGAGATCGCGAAAGCACTCTCCACCAATGCCAAGATCATTCTTCTCGATGAGCCGACAGCAGCTCTTACTGCAAATGAATCCGAGGAACTCTACACCATCGTCGATGAACTTCATGCGCAGGGCGTTTCCATCATTTTCATCTCTCACAGAATGGAAGATATGTACCGCCTCGCTCAGAGAGTCACGGTCTTCCGCGATTCACAGTATGTCGGGACATATGATGTCGATGAGATCACTGAGCCGGAACTCATCAAAGCTATGGTCGGCCGTGAGATCACAGATATGTATCCGAAGCCGCAGGTAACTATCGGCAAGGAGCTGTTCCGTCTTGAGAATCTTTCAAGAACAGGCTACTTCAAGAACGTCTCCCTGAATGTCCACGCCGGAGAGATCATCGGCCTCACAGGCCTTGTCGGCGCAGGCCGTACAGAGACTTTCCAGTGTGTCTGCGGTATCGAAAGAGCAGAGTCCGGCAAGATCATTCTGGAGGGCAAGGAGCTGAAGATCAGGAACCCGAGAGACGCCATGAAGGCGGGCCTCATTCTTCTTCCCGAGGACAGAAGACGTCAGGGTCTTATCATGAGCTGGGGACTCGGCGATAACGTCACACTCCCGATCCAGGATGAACTGGCCAAAGGTTTCTTCAATGACGTGCAGAAGGAGAGAGAACTTTCCAAGCAGTATCTTGAGGATGTCGATACAAAGGCAGTTTCCATTTTCGACAAGGCGAGCACGCTGTCCGGCGGTAATCAGCAGAAGGTCGTCGTTGCCAAGGCTCTTGCCCAGAAGAATATGAAGATCGTCATCATGGACGAGCCGACAAAGGGTGTCGATGTCGGCGCAAAGGCAGAAATATACGCGATCATGGGCGACCTCGCGAAGAAGGGCTACGGTATCATCCTGATCTCCTCGGATATGCCGGAAGTTCTCGGCATGAGCGACCGCATCTATGTCATGTGCAAGGGCCGTGTGACCGGCTGCCTTGATATTAAGGAAGCTACACAGGAGAAGATCCTCGAACTTGCAATGGAACAGACGGGAAGGGAGGTATAAGGCAGTGAAAAATAAGAATTCTTTATTGAAAAAAATAACCGGCTCACGTGAAGCCAGCCTGGTCATCGTCCTGGTCGTGCTCCTCGTCGTTATCTCGATCATGAGCCCGTCATTCCTCAGCCCGACAAATATCGGACAGATCTTCAGAAACAACGCGCTCACACTGCTGATGGCTCTCGGTATGCTCTGCGTCATGCTGACATCGGGCATTGATATTTCCATCACATCGACGCTGGCTTTCACCGGCATGACGATCGGTCTTCTGCAGAAGTATGATGTGATCCACAATACACTGCTTCTCTTTGTGATCGGTACTCTGATCGGTCTCATTTGCGGAACAATCAACGGCCTCATCATTGCAAAAGGCAAGGTCGCACCGATCATCTGCACAATGGGCTTCATGTACGTATGGCGCGGCATGGCCTACGTTATCTCCAATAACAACTGGGCATCAGGCGCGGACGTTGCAGGCTTCTCCGATTTCGGAAAAGACGGCTCCGTAGGCCCATACATCATTCTGACTGTAGCATACATCGTCTTCTTCATCGTCATGAAGTGGACAAAGTTCGGACGCAGCATTTACGCTGTCGGCTCCAACGCTGAGGCAGCAAGGATCTCCGGTATTAACGTAGACCGGACGATCATCTCCGCATACTCCATCATGGGCATGCTTGCCGGCCTCGCAGGTGTTCTCTCTGTTTCCATCTACGCATCGGCTCAGCCGAACATGCAGTACGGCAAGGAAATGGACGTCATCGCAGCCTGCGTCATCGGCGGTGTCAGCATGAGCGGCGGACGCGGCTCTGTCGTCGGCACATTCCTCGGCGCTGTCATCATCGCTGTTATCGCGAAGGCTCTGCCGCTCGTCGGTATCGATGCTATCGCGCAGAATCTGGTCAAAGGCGCAATCATCCTGTTCGTTGTTGTCCTTAACGTAATCACACAGAGGACAATGGATAAGCAGGCGCTCATGAGAAGGGAGATGTAATTATGGCAGGAAAATCCGGAAGAACTATTTCCAATACTCCCGCGGGAGGACTCAAAGAAAAGATCATTTCCCTGGAAGGCGCTCTGGTCCTTGCTCTCATTGCGGTCAATGTGCTCGGCGCATGCCTCTCCAGTACTTACAACTTTACAAATATCATGCGTGAAAGCCCGCGCTACCTCGCTGAGATCTTCATGCTGTTCGGCATCGGCTTCATCCTTGTCCTCGGCGATATCGATATCTCCGTCGGCTCGATTGTCTGCCTTGCAGCCACCGTCGGCTGCCTCAGCAGCAACGCAGGTCTTCCAATCGGCCTGGTCATCCTGATTACACTCGCGACAGGTCTTGTCTGCGGCATGATCAACGGCTTCTTCGCCACACAGTTCACGGAGCTTCCGACCATGATCATCACGCTTGGCACACAGATCATTTTCAGAGGCATAGCCGAAGTTGCCCTCGGCAGCGGCGGCAGCGCTTCCATGAATGACATCGCCGGCATCGGCGTCCTCAGAGTCAAGGTTGGTCCGTTCCCGATCTCCTTCTTCCTGGTGGTCATATTTGCAGCCCTGTTCATCACAGTGCTCAGCAGAACGACGTTCGGCAGAAAGCTGTACGCGATCGGCTCCAGCAAGACAGCAGCCTACTATGCAGGCGTTGACGTTCAGAAGATCCGCTTCTTCTGCTACAGCCTCCTGGGCTTCCTCGCAGGTATGTGCGGCCTCTTCCTTCTGGCGTCTACCTACGGCGCAAACACGACCACAGGCCAGGGCTTTGAGATGGAAGTCATCGCAATGTGCGTCTTCGGCGGCATCGCGACGACCGGCGGCAAGGGCAATCTGATCGGCGCGTTCATCGCTTCCTTCATCATTGTCTGCCTGCGTATAGCGCTCGGCCAGATCAATATGAACACACAGCTCATCCTGGTCATCATCGGTGTCATGCTGATCGTCTCGGTCCTGATCCCGTCCTTCCGTGACCTGCTCTGGAAGAAGAAAGCGACGAAATCGTAACAGGGATTTCCCTGCCGGAACAGAAGCAACAGCTCAGACGGACTGCAGCGAAGTTTCAGTGTCCGTCGCAAACATCATCTTCATCGAAAAACGCAGGTCCTCCTCTGCGAGCTTAGAAGATGCATTCGCATCTTCTGATCTCTCGGTCGGCCCTACAATGTTTTTCTCATGAAGAAGGATGCTTGCTTCCGGCAACCGAACTGCAGTCGTCTGAACTCTAACAAAAGAATTTACCGGAAATCAAAAGATATTCCTGTACTCCCGAAATATCTGCTCCGATACAATTAACATAAAGAATACAGCGCTTGTGCGTTAGTATAAAAAACAAGGAGGAACCCAATATGAAGAAGAAACTTTTCAGTGCACTTCTGTGCGCAACCATGGTAGTTGGCCTTCTGGCAGGATGCGGCGGAGGCTCATCCTCATCCCAGGGTGGTGACGCATCGGCGGCTGGCGGCGATTCATCTGCTCACACATATGCGATCGTTACCAAGTCTGCAGGTAATCCGTACAATGAGAGAGAAGCAGCAGGCTTCAAGGAAGTCATCGAGGCTTCCGGCGGAAACTGTGTCGTACAGAATCCGGAATCCGCAACAGCTGACGCTCAGATCTCCGTTATCCAGTCCCTGATCTCCCAGGGTGTCGACTCTATCGCAATCGCTGCAAATGACTCCAACGCCCTCGCATCCGTCTGCCAGGAAGCTATTGATGCAGGTATCAAGGTTCTCACACTCGACTCCGATGTCAACACAGCCGTAAGAGCTTCCTTCTGCAACCAGGCAGGTGTCCAGGAAGTCGGCCAGGCCCTCATCGATGCAGTTTATGATATCTGCGGCGGCGAAGGCCAGTATGCGATCCTTTCCGCAACATCTCAGGCAACGAACCAGAATGCATGGATCGATGCTATGAAGTCCGTACAGGAAAGCGATGACAAGTATTCCAAGCTTGAGCTTGTAGAAGTTGCTTACGGCGATGACGAGCCGCAGAAATCTACAGACCAGACACAGGCTCTTCTGACAAACTATCCGGAACTCAAGTGCATCTGCGCTCCGACAACAGTCGGTATCGCTGCTGCAGCTAAGGTCCTTCAGGATCAGAAGTCTTCTGTCAAGCTTACAGGTCT
>JAFWIM010000091.1 GCA_017514845.1 Lachnospiraceae bacterium | reverse complement strand
CCAATCACAAATCACCAATCAGTACCAGCCATACCAATATATATGTACCTGCCCACATATCAGCAGAATAAAAAAAGGGGCTGATGCCCCTTGAGTAAACATATAGAACATCCCTTATAAGCAACGGATGAAGAAACAATCACAGATCCAAGCCGGCTAACTCACGTTTAAAAACACGAGAATGCGCCGGCTACTTTTCAATATTGGCTTGTGTGGAAGGATAGCAAATTTTCAAACTATTGTCTATGGATTTTATAATTTCCGTAACATTCTACCATTTATGTGATATAATCTTTCGATTAATCCCTCATCTCACCCCTAAGATTCCTCTCCATCATCTTCTTTATCGTCTCATTGTCATAACCGCAGCTGAAAAGGTAATAGAGTTTCGCGACCGCTGCCTCCGTCGTCATGTCGTATCCGCTCACTGCCCCCGCGCGGGTGAGGCCGCTGCTGGTCTCATAGGTGCCCAGGTAGACTGTGCCCTGCGGGCACTGGGAGCAAACCACGAGCACCGTACCGTTTTCGGATGCGCGCCGGATGATCGGCAGGAGTGCGCTCCCGTTGCCGGGAATGTTGCCGGCGCCAAATGTCTCAATGACGATGCCGCGGAGCTTTTCGGTCATGATTTGCTCGAACAGCGGGAACTGGATTCCGGGAAAGACCTTAATTACGCCGATTGGGAAGCTCTCGAGCAGCCGGATTCGAAGCGGGCCTTCCGGCTTTGGCCAGAGTGCATCGGAATTGTAGCGGATTGCTATGCCCGCTTCTGCTAGCAGCGGGTAGTTGGGCGAGTGAAATGCAATGAGCCCGTCAGCCGAATATTTCATCGCGCGGTTCCCGCGAAGCAAATGCCCGCCAAAGTACAGACACACCTCATGCACATATTCGTCCGCAGCGATCAGAATGGACGTGATCAGGTTGTCGCGGCCGTCGCTCCGCACCTCGCAGAGTGGGATCTGCGAGCCGGTGAGAACGATCGGCTTGCCGAGATTTTCAAATATGAATGAGAGGGCTGACGCAGTGTATGCCATGGTATCGGTTCCGTGCAACACGACAAAACCGTCATACATGTCATATGATTCGGCGATCAGCTTTGCGATTTGGTTCCATTCGGTGACAGTCATATTTGCAGAATCAAGCAGCGGCTCCTTCTCATAGAGCTCCCACTCCGGCATGTCCGGTGAGTGCAGGGAAGGGATTGCGTCGAGCGCGGAGCGGAAGTAGCCGCTTTTGGGCGCGTAGCCGTCGGGCGTGCGGACCATGCCGATGGTGCCGCCGGTGTATATGATCAGAATTTTCTTCATTGTCTGCGTCCTCTTTTTATGTTCTGGCTGGGTGCCTGGCTGCTCGCAGCGAGACTTTAACTAATAGAATTATAACACAGATTTAGTATTTCTCCGCCACTGTCCATGCTCGTATGGTGAGTTAGTGACGATTCTTTTCTGTTTTTCTTTTGTGGACCAGTTCCAAGAACAACGTATAATTTGGCACACCTGTCTATTTATGGTATATTTATCAGAGAATTTTCGATAAGGAGGCACCATGTCAGCAACAAGCGATTACATCAGACAGGCTTTTGGAGACGGCGACACCCTGCGGGACAAAGGGCTCTCTACACCCCCGGACGTCGAGCGTTTTGACAATATTGTTTATGGGCCGGATAAAGAGTGGAATGTTCTCGACGTGTACCGTCCGAGAGCGAGCAAGGGAAAAGTTCTGTCGGTCATCGTCAGCGTCCACGGCGGCGGGTGGGTCTACGGCGATAAGGACAGATATCAGTTTTATTGCATGGAGCTGTGCCGGCGGGGATTTGCTGTCGTGAATTTTTCTTATAGGCTCGCGCCTGAAACGGTCTTTCCGGCAGCGCTCTGTGATACGAATATGGCATTTGAATGGACCCTCTCCCATGCTAAGGAGTATGGGTTCGACGTGGAGAATCTATTTGCGACCGGAGACTCCGCGGGAGGCAACTACCTGGCTCTGTATGCGGCAATCGCGACTAATCCCGCTTACGCTGCCAATTTCTCTTTCAAAGCACCAAGGGATCTTCACCTAAAAGCGATCAACCTCAACTGCGGCGTCTATCAGCTGACGGATCCCGCCTATGTTGACCACTTCTCCAAAGATCTCATGTGGGATGTCTTCGGCCATGAGCCGACTGCGGAGGACTTTGCTGTCATCTCACCGTATCTTCACGTGACGGAGGACTATCCGCCGGTGTTCCTGAATACCGCTGTCGGGGATTTCCTTAAGAATCAGGCGCCGTATATGGCCAGGAGTCTTGCGGAGCACGGGGTTCCGTTTACTTACAAATGCTATGGCGACCGCGAACATGACCTGCACCACGTGTTCATGCTGACGATCCGGAAGCCGGAGTCGGGACCGGCGATTGATGAGATTTGCGGGTATTTCAGGGGATTTATAAAAGCTTAAGGATCTCCGGGGTTTTAGTGTAACTGTTTTTAAAATGGTCACATTTGCACAAAAAGGGAACGGCTTACAGAACATGCTTTTTTGATAACGATTCTTCTGGCATCGGCGGTCGGCGCTCTCGGAAGCTTTATTCCGGAAGAGATCCGCAGTTTGTGTTCTACCTATCTCCTGAGTCCTGTTACCGATTTATTTATGAAGTATCTTAATGTCATTACACCTCCTCTTATATTTTTGGGCCTTATTCTCAACATTACCCAAAATGGTAGAATCTTATGGAATTTGCCCAAATAATGGTAGTATATTACGGACTTTAATAAAATCCATTTACATAATGTTGATCATCTGATACCTTTTAGGAACTTCGCAGTCATAAATCGATTACGGTGCAGAGGCGCTTTTTTACCACTTTCTAAACTCTGCATGATTGATTTTACTACCACTGGATGCTACTATTTAAGGAGGATGATTTATGGAAAACAAAACATTCGACCAAATGAATCTGTTGGACAGTTTTCTGTTCGGGACCACGCTAGGATATGAAGAATATGGCAAAGAGGTATCCGGAATCATTTTGAAGACGATTCTTAGGCGCGAGGTGAAGATAAAGAAGGTAGTCTCCGAGATGGTAATGTTTCCAACGAAACCTGGATTGCATGGGGTGCGCTTGGATGCGTTCATTGAAGAAGAGGGAACTGAAGTGGCTACGGGCGGCATCTATGATCTGGAACCCGATAAGAAAGAGAGTGAGAAATCTCATCTGCCAAAACGAGTTCGCTATTATCACTCGAAGATTGATATGCATTATCTGGAGGCTTCCGAAAAATATAAGACGCTACCTCAGGTATGGGTCATCTTCATCACTTCATTTGACCCGTTCGGCCAAAACAGGCTAGTCTATACAATCAAAAACCACTGCGTGGAGGTTCCCGACATGGATTACGATGACGGCGCTACGACCCTGCTTCTTTATGTCGATGGAGATCCTGAGGGGTATCCGAAAGAGTTAGTACAGCTTCTTGCGTACATGAAGCACAGCATTCCGGAAAATGTTTGTAACCCGGATCTTGCGCAGATTCACTCTTGTGTTGATAAAGTGAAAAAGGACCCCAAGGTCCGGGAGGTGTTTGTGACGCTCGAAGAATATGTTGAAAGAGAGAAGGCTGAGGCGCTTGAAGAAGCCGAGCGGAAGATTGCAGAGGAAAGAAAGCGGGTGGACGAAGCTCTAAAAACGGCCGCTGAGGAAAAGGCCAGGGCTAATGAGGCAGAGAAAAAAGCTATCGAAGAAAAAAGCCGTGCGGATAAAGCGGACAGACAAATTGTCGCATCGATTCGAATGATTATGAGTTTATCAGAAAAGACTGCAGATTCTGCCATGGATGAACTAGGTATCGATGTTGAAATGAGAGATTACTATAAAGCGATGCTTTGATTATCAGGTGTCTGACAGTAGTCAAATATCGCTTATGAATCGTATAACCATATGGTGTACGGCGGGTCATTGGACCCGCCGTTATTATACAAGTTATTCTTCAATCATATAAGCTGCCACTATCTCACCATAGTAGCAAATGTGCTCCTCCGGGCACGCCTCGCCATAAAATTTATTCCTGATGTCCTCCGGCAGAAGCGACGCATCCTGCATTTGCCTGTAAATCACACGGCACTCCAGCGTGAGCGGGAACTCCTTGATGGCCGGCACTGAAATGACCTCCGGCTCGACCAGGCTGAGTCCAGCCATGGAAATCTTGTCGATATCACGACCGCTTCTCATGCCGCACAGCGCAAATGCCTGTCTCGAGAACCCATTCACCGGCACATTGACCGTGAACTCCGGGTTGCTGTCGATGAGCTCGCTCGTGTATCGGCTCGTGCGCACATAAGCGATGAATACCGGGCGCTCCCACACGCGGCCGATGTGGCCCCAGCCGATGACCATGGAGTTGACCTTGTCACCGGATTTAGATGTGAGGAAGATGCCTTTCTTTAATTTTTCGTTGATTACATTTGCGACTTCTGTTACTTCTACAGTTCTCTTTTTCATAACAATTTTCCTCCATGAATTGCAGGACAATTACTGCCCACTCTTATAATAGTTGAACCAAGCCCTCTCCTGCAAATCCTTCTTCTTCGGTCCCACAGGATCCGTCTCCGCCACTCCTACCGGCAGATAGCATACAAGCTCATAGTCATCCGGCACGCCGAGCACCTGTGCCATCTGATAGCCCTTGTTATCAGCATCTGTGACGTAGCCTTCGACCCAGCAGCTCTGGTACCCCAGCGCTACTATGGCAAGCAGCATGTTTTCAATCGCAGCCGAGTAGTCCTGCACGGCGAAGCACCGACCATGGTAGGAAGGAATGCGTTGGGTCAGGACACAGATCATCGCCGGAGCGGAATCACCCACCCGTTTGTTAATAATCGCGCGCAGTTTCGCCAATATTTCCGGGTCATCGACAGCGATGAGGCTTGTCGTCTGAGTGTTGCATCCGGACGGGGCCGCGAGTCCGGCCTCCATGATTTTTAGCAGGTCTTCTCTCGGGACAGGGTCTGGCTTGTATTTGCCGCGGTAGCTGTGCCTGCTCAGAATTTCATCTAAAATACTCATTGCCTTAATCTCCCAAAAATTCAGTTTTCGTTCACGAGACTTAAAGTCATGAGAAGGCGCCGGAATATCCGGCACCTTCGCACTCTATCTCTCTCCCTTATTATCCTATAATCTTCGCATTCGGACAATGCGCAACTATAAATTCACGCACGAATTCATAATCCGCATCCTCCGCGTAGACCTGATTATGTCCCAGCAGCTGATTGACATAAATCACGTGCCTCATGCGGACTGCCTTCACCTTCCGGACGTGCCGGAATTCAGAGGTGGAACTGTTTCTTGCCGCAGTCAGGATGCCGGTACCTGCGCGTCCAATGTTGCCCGTGGCAAGTCCTGCTGCCGCAGTCAGCCATCCTATTGCCTGGGACTTCTGAAAATCCTTCTGCATCTGCATGAGCTCTACGCCGTCCTCATCCATGGTGAGAAGGACCTGGTAGGACCAGCCGTAAATAGCTGCAAGGATCAGATAAGAAATAACGCCTAGTACCAATAATACCACCAGGAGAATGAGGAATCCCCCGAAAAATGACACATAGTCCGAACTATTCCAGTAGCGGAAGTCGCCCCCGAGCAAATTCAGCAGGACCATAAAGCCCATGACAATACCGTAAGACAGCAGGATGACTTTCATCACCGTGATCAGAATCGCCGGATTCTTCAGCATCTTGTATTCGTAAATCCAGCGGTATTTGCCATCCGGGCACAGATAGATATTCTCGGTGACTTTTCGTCCGTCAATCTCCGCTTCGTTATCAGAATTACCGATTACCCGGGCACCGCAGTTTTCGCAGAACCATGACCCATCAGGTATCGGATGTCCGCAATTTTCACAAAACATGTTAATATCACTCCTTTAGTTACTGTGAGCAAATTCATCCGCACCTCGTTTCGCTTTATTTGCCGGTGTAGACGAATTCCACGTCCTTAAGATTCTCCATGCGCTCTCGCTGCTCCTCAAGTTCCTGCCTGACGCGATCCACATCTTTCTCAAGCCTTTTGCGGGGATCGGGAACGTTGATTTCGTTTGTCATCATATCCCAGCAAGCATCAAGCCAGGAGAACATAGTTTCGAAGAGCATTTCCGCAATAGCATTGAAGTTCTCTCCCGTCAGCAATATCTTGACGTTATAGCCGAGCATACCCACGATGAGCTTGTTATCCCTAAATTGCAAAGTGACCTCCATAGGATTGACCTTTTCCTGGATCCAGTTTTCGATTCCTGTATAGACAATCTCATCAGCTTTCACACCAAAGCGTGTCTTGACATACTCGGCCAGCCATTCCTTCCCTTTGTCGAAAGCGAAATCCTCGGTGGATTTGAAGTCGTATCCGTCGTCTACATTCTCCTTTTTGCCGAATAAGTAATTAAGGACCGTGCCGATGGTCTTGCTGTCCCACGCATCCTTGCCGGCGTTGGAGATTGCTTTTATGTAGTAATTATTCTCTTTGAGGAACGCCTTTTTGGCAAATTCCTTCGCTGTCCGGGCGTTCTTAAGCGCCTCGTTGGTGACGCCTCCGTATGCTTTTACTCCCAGCCCAAGCTGATAGTCAAATACCTTATGCGCTGCCTCGTTGATCTGTCCCTGACAGAAATTCCTGAGCCAATCTCCTATCAATTTTCCTGTATTCTCTATAACCCACGATGCTCCTTTTTTAAGCATACCCAACACGAAGTCCCCCAGCAGCTTGAAGGACAGATCACTGCAGGCAGCCACCATGGAGCGGAAGACGTCGCCCTTCTTATCCGGCTTCCCGTTGTAATAATGGTCGATAAAACGGATCATTAGATAGACCGCTATCACATAACCGAGAACGTTCTTAATCTCCTCATATGCATTGCCGGTCAAGGCCATTTCTTTACCGAACAACTTGTATGGTATATAGGTGTCTGGCTTATCCTGGAGACTGTCGCCCCCGGGAATCATGCTGGAAATGGCGGCGTACAGCGCGTCCTCGCAGCTCTTCAGCAGGGTTTTGTTGAATTCAGGCGCATTGTCAAGGTTGCCATTTGCATAAATCTCCCCGATATAGGTCGCAAACAGGTTTTTCATTGGATTGATGACCTTAGCCGCTATACCGCCGTAGCTGCCCAGCTTGGCTTTCAGGACATATTCCAGCGCGTAGTCGCCGGCCTTAACCATCGTGCCGGCAATCACGATATACTGTGTGAGAAGCCGGTCCATATCCCGGTTGGCGTCGCGGCAGTCCCTGTAGAAAATCGTGGCAGACTGGATGATTGCCCTGCGGGTGTCCTGGATCTCGTCCACAGATGCAGCTCCGCTCGTCGCAAGCCGAACCATAATGTCCACGTCCGAATTTCGTTCGAGGCCAAAGAACAGGATATCCTTTTTCAGGAGATTCAGCTCCTTCTGCCGATCAGCATCGCTGTAAACCGGCTTCGGGACCTCGCCGATGATTGCCATGGGCAGGTCGGCGATGTATCTCCGCCCTTCCTCATTCTCGACGGCAATGGGCATATGCGCCTCGTATGGGTCTCCCAGAGAGGGCAGCGTGTTCTCGGGATAAAACGCTATGCCGGAGCTGGAACGGTGCTTGATGTCGTAGTCAAAATTTATGAGGAAAAGATCGCCGTATTTTCCGTCGTCCGTGAATTTTCCGTAGTTGAAGCTCGGCTGGTCCACAGTGACCGCTTTGCCGTTCCCGTCCAGATAGGCCAGCGTCAGGGAGAATACAGTTGGATCGATCTCGGTGGAGTTGCCTCTCGGCACCGTGTTCACTGTAAGTCGTCCGTTCGTCAGTTTCCCTTGAGCGGCCAGCCCCTCGGGATACAGCCAGATGGAAAACTGATTGCTAATGGTGAGCCCGTCCTCGAACTCAGCCTCCACCTGGACTTTGGTCACCTTCGCGAAAGCAAATATCCCGTTTTCCTTCTCGATGGGCGGCGTACTGTTCTCAATGCAGGCGTAGTAGGTAAACTGCCATTGGGTATCTTTTTCCCATGTGATGTCATAGCCGTCATGATCTCTGAAGCGGATCTCCTTCGGCTCCTCTGTAGCGTTCGTGATGACGAAGCGAAGCCGCTCCTGCCCGCCGGCACCGGCGATCATGTCCACCCGGGAGATACTGTAGTTCACGTCCCAACGTTTCCCGTCCTCAGTTACGTCGGGGAAGGTAATTTCCGGCTCGTCCATAACCTTGAAAATGATATTATTGCGGAAGACACCGCCTTCTCCGTTATAGGTGAATGTTAGTGTGGCAGTCTGTGCCTCCGAATCGGCGGGTATGCTGACCTCCGCACCCTTGTAGGTATTTTCCATCCCTGCGTCTTTGACATTCATGTCACTGCCGGAGACAATGATTTTCTCGCTCAATTCTGGGCGGTTGATGTCCTCACCCCGGATAACTTCCACGATTCGCGCCCAGACGGTCACCGGTTTTGCACCCTTTCGGATGCTGTCCCCGAAGCCCTTGTAGACCTTCATTTTATAAGTTTTTTGTCTCTTTATGTCATCGCCCCCATCCTTGTTTCCGCCGGATGAAGAACTAAGAGCTCCTGCTGCGGCAAGCGCCCCTGCAACGCCGATAATAATAGCTGTAATGATGCCAGCCCCTTTATCTTCTCCGGTTTCCTCATCCGCAAATTGTGTGATTGTCTGAAAAATGTTTCCTGCTTCATCTGTGGTTACCGTTTCTCCTGTCACGGGAGTCTCTTCTTCAGGGACAGATGACTCTGCCGTCACATCATCTTTTCCTGTGTCATCTGTATTTCCGATATCTTCTGCATCATCTTTATCTCCGGTATCTTCTGCATGCGCAGCTACAGGCGTTGTATCTACCCATTCATATTCATAAATCGAATCGATCCGGGTTTCGTACGCATTAAAATGAAAGCGTATGTACAGGGAATCCCCCGACTTCTTTCCCGATGGGATAATAGTATAATAAGTGCCGCTGGTATTTCCAATCCTATCCCAATGACTGCCGCCTCTTTTACCTTCTTTCTGCTCTATTTGCTCCGGAACGATCACATAATTTCCTGTGTCTACTTCCGTCTTGAAATATGTATAACTATTGCTTTCCAATGAACGGGTGTAGTCGATCATGAGCTGTCCTGATACTCCGACATGATGTCCCGAAGTACTGCAGCTCACTGACGCCGTAATACCCAGTTTTTCTCCGGGCTGCAGCGTGGCACCCGGTAGAGGACTGAACGTGAATACCGCTTCTCCATATTCACCGTTGCAGCTACCTTCATGCAAACGATCTTCCAAACTCGTGTAAGAGAAACGATATCCATCGGCCACAATCTCACTCCTGTCATGAAAGCCTCCTGATGCAGATCCACTTATAGTCTCATTGTAATTGCTTCCCGAGTGCGTTAAGCTGGACGTCTGCTCGTCCCAGCTCCTGGCAAACTTCCAGTAGCCGGTAGTCTTTATCTCTCCCGCATACACATGTACAGAAAAGCAGGGTAAAATAACGCATGATGCAAATATAAGCAAAACAACCAATGACATGATTCGTTTTTTCTTCATGCTATTTTCCTCCTCTTACATGAAAGCCTATTTTTTAGGCCACCGTTTTTCATAGCTCACTTGGCACTACTTACATGAATGCTGCGAGTACCGTCGCAAGGGCGAAACCCAGAACGAGGCCGGTAAGCAGACCGTCGCATCTGCCCTTCGCCTCTTCCCGGATTCCGTTGGAGATCCTTGATGTCAGGCTTCGGGCCAGCTCATAGAGCTTTCCTTCTCCGCTTCCTAACGCTTCCAGCGTAAGCAGCGCCCCCGCGATTCCCGGCATGGCGGTCGCTGCCGAGGCGTTATCAGGCCCGACGAAAACATAATAAGCTGCGGCTCCAAGCACAATGCCCAGTAAAATATTAAGAATGCCGCGTTTTTCTCCGTGTCCGGCAAATAGTGCGCCAATGCCTTTAGCGGCATTAATCACGCCGTCGCGGGGCAGAGAAAGCAGCCCTGCTGCCACTATGCCTTTGCCGAGAATGCCTCCCAAAATTCCAATTCCGGAGCGGTCAAATCCGCCCTCTGCGTAGGTGAGAAATGATAGAAGGTTCACAATTCCTGAATCTGAATCCCTGTGCCGGGCCAGCACAAACCATAGCGCCGCAAGCAGCAGTACCCCGATCAGTGCGGCAGGCCTTCTGAAAATGCCGGAAATTCCCCCCAGAAAAGAACCGATGCTGTGAATGATCCCTTCGACAGGGCTAAGGACCCTGCCGGCTGTTTTACCTGTGTCTGACAGGCCTGGAATTGTCAACTCACCCGATATAATGCCAAAATCGATCTCTCCGGCTGTTGTTGCTGCGGCCTGGGTTTCTATGTGCGGCTTAAGCTCCTTCTGCTTCACCGACGTCTGCTTCTTCGGCGTCTGCTTCACGGCAGTCTTTTTCTCCGGGGTCTTTTTCACCGGCGTCTGCTTTTCCGGCGTCTGCTTCACCTGTGTCTGCTTCACGACCGTCTTCTTCTCCGGTGTCTTTTTCACCGGCGTCTGCTTTTCCGGCGTCTGCTTTTCCGGCGTCTGCTTTTCCGGCGTCTGCTTGCTCCTGGAAGTCTTCCCGGAATCTGAATGCTGCGCGGCGGGCTCCACTTGCTTCTGTTCATGCTGCGAGGTGGAATCCTTCTGACTCCGATGCGAAGCCTCATCCCCTGCTGCAAGAGATTTTCCGCAGGCGCGGCAGAATTTTGCTCCCTCCCTGACAGGGTTTCCACAAAAGCGGCAGAATTTTCTCCCGCTCTCGCACTGTTCTTTGGCAGAAGACAGCGAGGTTCCGCAGTTAGAGCAGAACTTTGTGCTCTCTTTAACGGATTTTCCGCAATTTGGACAGTACTTTGCCATGATTCAATACCTCTCTTTCCGTTATTCAGGTATCTGCCAATTATGGTCTCACCAGGAAGATGACAGCTGGGACGCCATCCGGCCATGTCATCCGGCCTACGGCGTATTCGTGATTGTTCGCATGCCAGAAGTCTGTGATGGTTATGCTCCCTGGACCGATACCGGAAAATACGCCGTTGTCCCATGGACCGTAGAAAAAGGAATCCGAGGTTTTGTCATCCCAGCCCTCGTCAGTATGATAATTATGGATGTAATCCCAGCGGATGCCGATACACCTGCCGTTGGCATCCGCGCCGAATGCACAGCGGCACAGGCGCTCCATCGGAGAGTCGTATGTGCCGTCGGGATCGTCGATGATGTACATCTTCCAACCGCCCTCGACTTCTTCAAAGTTTTCCAGACGATCTAAGCCTGAGGGAAGGATGCCGTGGGCGATGTCATAGGTCACCCATGTAAAATCCGCAAGGGTCGCTTCCTTGAAGGTCTCGTAGTCCAGAGGATCATAGCGCAGCGCGGGCTTGTCTGCCGGCTTCGATTCATGCCCGGTGTCCGGCTCGGGCTGGGGCTTCGGAGTCGCTTCATTGACAGCTTCGGCCTCTGCCTCAGCCTCGGCCTCCGCCTTTGCCTTTGCCTCGGCTCCCACCTCTGCCTCGGCCTCCGCCTTTGCCTCGGCTCCCGCTTCGGACTCGGCCTCCGCTTCGGACTCAGGCTCCGTAACGGGCTCTGCCGGGAGCGCGCTCTCCGTGTTAGTTTCCTGGGGATTTTCCGCTATGGATGTGACATCTGAATCGGGCTCTTGCGTCACCACATTCGACGATTCGCTGCCCAAAACCTGCTGCGTATCCGGATCGGGTTTCGGCGGCGTGATAATAGAACCCCCGTACCGGACAGCCAAAAAAATGAGAAGAACGATAGCGGGAATGATTACAAGAGCAAGTGGAAAGGGTTTTGTTTTTTCGGGCGAGGTGACATTTGCAGATTCTGCTGACGGCTGGTCCGGGATTGATGGTAATGATTGACCGGTGAGTTTTTTCCCGCAGTACTTACAAAATACAGAATCCGGCTCCAGCGCTTTCCCGCAAAAAGGACAGACAGTATTTGCCGGAGTTAACGGAGACGCCGCATCCTGACGCATCCCACATTCCGGGCAATATACCTCATCAGCTGTAAGCCTAGCACCGCAATTCTCACAAAACATACTCCATCCTCCTTCAAGCCACGTATACTTAGAATAATTATACAATGCCCTGTTCTCCCCGAAAGTGTGACATATCATTTTGCAATGCAAATTCTATTTGTCACACTTTTATGGTATCCTGTACCTGAGGAGGTACTGTCCATGTTTACTATGAGGCTCAATGAATTATTTCAATACTTAGAGGCGAAAAACGGACAGGTTGCGAAACTCGCCGGATTTGATCGGACAAATATCAGCCGGCTTCGCAGTTCAGACCGTATCCCTAAGAAAAAAAGCCCGACGATCCAAAAGCTGGTCACCGGGCTGTATATGTATGCAGATAATCGTAATGAACTGAACAGGCTTTGCGAATACATCGGAGCAGATCCGGATGGATCCGCAGATGAGATCATGGATAACGTAAGGGAATGGCTCTATGAAGGTGAGCCTGAAACAGGAAAAAAGAATGATACGTCCCTGCCTCGACCTCAAAAAACACAAAAGCCAAAACCGGTCTATCGTTTCTTCGGGGAGCGCCTTGACGCGGTAATGAAGCTGACGGATTTTTCCAATGCAAGGCTCAGTTACGCAATCCATATGGACACTTCCATGGTCAGTCGCTTCCGCACCGGGGTTCGTACACCTGTCCCCGGAAGCAATGTAACCAACAGGATCTCTTCTGTCCTCTATGAGAGGGCAGATGCCAGCGGAAAGCTGGGTCCGCTCGCAAGGCTTATGAATGTTCCCGACGGTATGCTCGATGAAGACGCACTCCATGACTGGCTATATGATGACGGGCAAAGTCAGGATCGTGATGCGGGCATCGCTGAAAGCCTGCTGGGTATCTTTGATTCCTTTTCCAGCGAGACACGTCTGCCTATTCCGGCACCCGAAGAGACGGTGTGCACAGATATTGCGAAGTCAACGCAGACGGAATACTTTGGGAGTGAGGGATTGAGAAAAGCGGTGCTGCGGTTTTTATTTGCAGCATGGAGCGAAAAAGCCGAACTCCTGCTGCTGTATTCCGACGAAAATCAGGAATGGCTGACCGGAGACAGAGACTTCCTCATGCGCTGGGCTTCACTTATGAGCGCCTGCGTCAAAAACGGGACCAGAATTCGAATCATCCACAACGTTGACCGTGATCTTTCGGAGATGACAGACGCGATCAGAAGCTGGCTGCCGCTATATATGTCCGGTATGGTGGAATCCTGGTACAGTACCCGTACACGTAATCCGCGGTTTTCTCACACCATTTTCCTCTGTCCGGGGAAGGCCTGCATTGAATCCTTCCATCCGGTTGGAACAAATGCGCAAGCAGTCTACCATTATTATGTTGATCGGAAGATACTGGAAGTATGCCGCTCTGGATTCGACAGCATGCTGGAGACTTCAGGTCCGCTGCTGAAAATTCCTGCTTCTATCATTTATAAAGGCGATTCTGATATCACGATCATTCAGAACGGGCTTTCCGTGGCGACCATGTCGGAAGAACTGGTTCGCTCTTTTAATGAACCCTCGCTGTATGAAGAATGGAAGGCTCTTCAGGATGCTCTGCTTTTCAGGCTTAAAAAAGCAAGGGTAAACGAGTGCGTCACCCTTGCTGATGATGAAGATTTATTTTCCGGAAAAGTCCGTATCGAGCAGCTATTCGGAGTCAGGGAACTCTTCTACACGCCGGAGCAGTATGCCATGCATCTTCGGAATATCATCCGGCTGTCTGAGACATATGCGGGCTACCGATTTTACGCACTTCCGGAGACGCCCTTTCCCAACGTGAAGTTGATGGTTGCTGACGACACGGCATGCATTATCCATGCTAAAAGGCCTGAACTCTCCTTTGGGCTTAATCATCCTCTCGTGTGCCGGGCATACCGCAGTTATGCCGAGTCCCTGATGGAGCAGCACCGTATGGACCGGAATACTCTCAGGAAGATGTTGGAGCGAAAGTGCGTTTAGGTTTGCTTTGTGCAAAGCGAGAATCCTTTCCACTTAAGGCTGAGCGGTCTGCTTTTTGCATCGTGAGAACCCTTTATTCTCTCTCGTTGCCTCAATTACAGCCTTCGCTTCAGCCCTTTGCGCTCTTTCGCGGCTTCGATCATGTCCTCGGCTTCATCAAATGCCGCGCCAAGATATCCGCTGACATCCTCTTTACCTTCTTTTTCTTTGGCTTTGATGGCTTCCCAGGTGGTGAGGACTTCGTCGGGGC
The DNA here is from genome assembly GCA_017514845.1 of Lachnospiraceae bacterium. Classification (GTDB taxonomy): domain Bacteria; phylum Bacillota; class Clostridia; order Lachnospirales; family Lachnospiraceae; genus Chordicoccus. The sequence goes on along the minus strand of JAFWIM010000091.1, from coordinate 11,269 downwards.
TGTTTACATTTGCATCCCCGAACACGTGGGGGTGCCTTCTGATCATCTTGTCCCGGATTCCCGAGACCACGTCATCGAGCGTGAAAATACCCTCTTCCTCGGCAATCTGCGATTGGATCATGACTTCAAAGAGCAGGTCGCCGAGCTCTTCCTTCAGGTTTTCGGCGTTGCCCGTCGCTTCGTAGACGTTGATTCCGCAGATGACCTCCGCCGCCTCTTCGATGCATGCGGCTTTGAGGCTGGTGTGAGTCTGCGCCCGGTCCCACGGGCATCCGTCCTCCGCACGGAGCCGGCGGACGACTTCCTTTAATTCATCGAATGATTGCATATTCTAGTCTCCTTCACAGCCATCCTTATCACATGCCATTAACCACTCTGAGAAGCGGCTTGCACATATACTCTCCGTCTTTCAAAACCAATGGCAATATCAACTCGCTCAATTAGTCTGCAACTGTGCTGTTATACGACCTGAATCTAACACGTCTGCATCGTTCCAAACATTTTGTCTTTGGTGCGCTTAAACTACCTTAATCTGGCACACCTGCATCGCTTTTATCATGCTGCATTATACTTACACGACCTTGATCTGGCACACCTGCATCGCCTTCAGCGCGTTCTCATGACTCTCTGGGGTCACACCGGCGCAGCAGGCAGAGTCAACGATGATCGGGACTTCCGGCAGAAATGCCTTGACAAGCATGGCATTTGAAATAACGCATATATCTGTGCAGAGTCCGATCAGTGTGATGCTGCCGATCTCATCCTTCTCGTTCATTTCCGTCAGAATGGTTCCGAGCTCTTTTGACCCAAAAGTAGGCTTGTCGATTGCCTCGGTCGTGCGCAGGGCATCGAGTTCCGGACGGATCTGCCAGCCGTCTGTCCCACGGATGCAGTGCGGAACCGGAAGGTTTTTGCCTTCTTGAGTCTCCATGTAGCAGGTCTCATGCGTGTCCCTGGTGAACAGCACAGGCCCATCGAAGTTCTCAATTTTGGCCTTGACCGCCGGGACGATGGCCACGGCTTCTTTGGTGCCGAGGGCGCCGTCGATGAAATCGTTCTGCATATCGATGACAAGTAATATGTTCTGCATGATTTTTTTCTCCTTTATTATATGATGTTGCTTTCCTGGTTCTTCCTGTACCTTCTACAACTACTGTTTTATCATTTTTAAAATTCTACCATATGCGTGAATCCTGTTCAATCATGAGACATTTCATGTCTTCGGCAGAGGCAACACATTCTTGATTTCTCGGAATATTTGCCGCCTTTGATCATGGCGCATTTCTTCTGGTCTCCGGTAAAGGCAACACTTTCTTGATTTCTCGGGACATTTGCTGCCTTTGACCGAGGCGTGTTTCTTCGGGTCTCTGGCAAAGGCAACATATTCTTGATTTCTCGGGATATTTGCTGCCTTTGACCGAGGCATGTTTCTTAGGGTCTCTGGCAGAGGCAGCACATTCTTGATTTCTCGGGATATTTGCTGCCTTTGACCGAGGCGAGCAATCTTTTGGACTCCGGCAAAGGCGACTGATGAAATTTTTAAGAAATTAATTGAATTTTCAAACCCATTGTGCTATATTAATCTTCATCATAATAATTTCCCGCTTTAAAGCGCAAACGTGGCACTGCAACACCATCTCGCGCCACCCGAAAAAGGAGCGCGGAGATTATCACCGGCGCAAGCGCCGGAACTTAATATTTGCAAATACAATGGGGTATTTAAATGCAATCATCAGATTATCTGGAGAAGATGCTCGGAATTCTTTCCGGGTCTTTTGACATTTACCGTCCTGTTGCCATAAACGCCAAAGAATATCCAGCCTATGGATACTTTTTTTCTTTGAGCGAGAAGTTCCTCGTGACCCAGAAAGTCAACCTCTGGTCCGCGCGGATGTACGAGCACATCGTGTTCATGCAGGTCGATAAGTGCACTGAAGCGACGCTCGCGGAAGCGCGCGAGCTCATCGAAAACCACATGGAAAATATGTACGTAAGGAAGGGCGAGAAATATCCTGAGAAGGACCACATGGTCTCCTACGTCACCGTGTGTATTATTTCGGAGACTTCTCCTTCTGCAAATGTAATTAATTCCGTCAAAAAATACCGTTTCAATAAAAACTACCTCTTCACCGTAAGAGGCAGAGCCGAAGGGCGTATCATCTGCGTGGACACGAGCGCGGAAACCGTTTACGGCAACCGCTCGGCCAGGCAGGTGTTCAATATATACAACAGGGGCTTTCACGCCAAGAACCCCTGACAAGGAGGGAGATATATGAATATCTTAGTAGTATTATTAATCAGCCTTGTGCTCCTCGCCTGCGGCTATCTCTTCTACGGCCGATGGCTCGCCAAAGAGTGGGGCGTGGATCCGTCCAGAAAGACTCCTTCCCACGAGCTCACCGACGGCATGGATTATGTTCCGGCCAAAGCCCCGGTCCTCATGGGACATCATTTCTCGTCCATCGCAGGAGCGGGACCTATCAACGGACCGATTCAGGCTGCAATTTTCGGCTGGGTGCCGGTGCTCCTCTGGGTCGTCGTCGGCGGCATTTTCTTCGGCGGTGTGCATGACTTTGGAGCGCTGTTCGCGTCCATTCGCAACCGCGGCCAGTCCATCGGTGAGGTCATCCGTGACACAATGGGGCAGAAGGCAAAGCGGCTGTTCCTTACATTTGCGTGGTTGACACTGCTGTTGGTCGTGGCGGCATTTGCATCCATCGTTGCTTCCACTTTTGGTAACACCAACGCTGCGGGCGTCGCGCTTGAAGGTGCAAATCTCGATGCCAACCTTTCCACAGCCATCATCTCTGTACTCTTTATCGTGCTTGCTATCGTGTTCGGCGTGCTTGTGTACAGGAATAACATGAATGTCGGCATCGCTTCCGTCATCGGATGTGTCGGCATCGTTCTGATCGTCTTTATCGGTCTCAACTGGCATCCGATTTCCATGAGCTACAAGACCTGGATGTATGTCCTTGGATTTTACATTCTGATTGCGTCCGTCACTCCGGTCTGGATTCTGCTGCAGCCGCGTGATTACCTGAGCTCTTTCCTGCTCTATTTTATGATTATCGTGGCGGTCATTTCTGTCATCGGTGCGGCTCTGACCGGCACAGGTTCGACGTCCATGCCGGCATTTACCGGTTTCACAGCGACCGGAAACGGCCTCTTCACAAGCGGAACCGTCTTCCCTGCCCTCTTCGTCACGATCGCCTGCGGTGCCATCTCCGGTTTCCATTCGCTGGTCTCCTCCGGAACGACTGCCAAGCAGATCGATAATGAAAAAGATTCAATGCCGATCGGTTACGGCGCCATGCTCATCGAGTGTATTGTTGCTGTGCTGGCGCTCTGCGCTGTTGCTTACATTTGGAACGACGTCAATGTTCCGGCGGAGGAGTTGAAGCTCGGGAGCCCGACGATTGTATTTGCAACAGGACTTTCCCGCATGCTCGGTTCTTTCACGAACGAGGCTGTTCAGGGCATAATTTATCAGATGCTCGTCCTCGCCGTCTCCGTCTTCTGCCTGACTTCGCTCGACACAGCCACCAGACTGGCCCGCTACATGTTCCAGGAGTTCTGGCTGAATGAGGGCGAGACTCCGAAGGACGCGACCGGGGTGAGGGGCGTGCTGGCTAATCCGTACGTGTCTACTGCCATTACGGTCGTCCTCGGCGTGGCGCTCGGTCTGACCGGCTATTCAAAGATCTGGCCGCTGTTCGGCGCTGCCAACCAGCTCCTTGCAGCTCTCGGGCTGCTTGCCGTCTGCGCATGGCTCGGCTCCATCGGCCGGAATAACAAGATGTTCTACATCCCGATGGTGTTCATGCTGGTTGTCACACTTACATCTCTGGTCCAGACGATCATGGCCAAGCTCAGGGCCGGCGATATGTGGAGTATGATTCAGGCTGGCCTTGCGGTCGTGCTGGTCGTGCTTGCGATCGACCTGGCGGTCACGGCTTTCCGGACGCTGAGTAAGCAATAATTTCTTAGCATATGTGCTGCCTTTGACCGAGGCGAGCTTTTTCGAGGCTTCGGCAAAGGCAGCACATTCTTGATTTCTTCGGATATTTGTTGCCTTTGACCGAGGCGTGCTTCTACAGGTCTTCGGCAGAGGCAGCACATTCTTGATTTCTTCGGATATTTGCTGCCTTTGACCGAGGCGTGCTTCTACAGGTCTTCGGCAGAGGCAGCACATTCTTGATTTCTTCGGATATTTGCTGCCTTTGACCGAGGCGTGCTTCTACAGGTATTCGGCAAAGGCAGCACATTCTTGATTTCTTCGGATATTTGCTGCCTTTGACCGAGGCGTGCTTCTTCGGGTCTTCGGCAATGGCAGCAGATTCTTGATTTCTTCGGATATTTGCTGCCTTTGACCGAACTGGGTCATTCAGGTTTTCCGATCATTCTGTGATAGTGACGGTGACGTCGGCGGTGACAACATTTGCAAACATGTCACTACCCTCCACATGAACAATGTATTCCCCTGCGTTGCTGAACGTAACCGTCTGACCGTCCTCCGAAATCACTCCGGCGTCCGGCTCACAGGATGTGATGATCATTATTGGAGTCTCCTCTCCGTTGTCAGTGATTGAAGCGAGACTTTCCAGTTTTATGGGTGTGTTGCAGGTGGCAGTAACCTCATGTGTTTCTATCACCGGCGGCTCATGATCCCAGTTTGCCAAAGCCATAAAGACCGTTGACCACAAAATCATATGTATTATAATCAGAGGAATTTTTACAAATACCGGAAGCTTCTTCGATCTTGCCAGGAACACCAACAGCATGGCGGGAAACAGAAAAATCCACAGAAGAATCATTCCGATCCACCATAAAAATCCGTGTTTCTTTTTTTCGTTATCCATTGTGAAATCCCCTTTTTTCTTCTTTTCCTTTTTATGCCTTTCAAAGCCCTTCTTCTTTCAGACAGGCTTTTCAGTTGGTCGCGTCGAGTCTTCTTATCTTTCAGGCGGCATCGCATAGCTCCTGCCTCTCAGAGGCATCGCGTAGCTCCTGCCTTTCAGGTGGCATCGCGTAGCTCCTGCCTCTAAGATGGTCTCACCAGTCCGTATCCCAGTCTGTATCATCCGCGTCCCAGTCGTCATAGTCGTAGTCATAATCGTCATCGTCGTAATCATTGTCATAATCGTCATTATCTCGATTTTCGCGTTCCTCCTCTTTTTTTCTCTCCTCTTCGAGATAGTGACCATAATACTCCGTGCCCTCGAAAGCCTCAGTTTCATACTCCTCCGAATAGAAATCGCCCAGATAATAATCTTCTGGATCGTCTAGATCCACATAGGACGTCACCCAGTCTCCGGTATCATCATACATATACCATTGGTCTTCAAGGTAATAGTATACAGTGTCTTCGACCTTATAATACCCATTTTGAGGAGATGGAAATACATACTCAAGAAAAAGGCTTGCGCCGACGAGCGCAAAAAAGAGTGATGCAAACGGATGCTCCAGCACAAATTCATTCCATATAAAAGAAAATGTGTTTCCAAAAATCCCGAGAATTCCTCCGAGGACACCTCCGAAGGATCTTCTTGAAACTTTTCTTGATGTTTTTATTGGCGCACTTCTTGATACTTTACTTGGTACACTGCTTTGTACCCTTCCTGACGCTCCTCCGGACTCTTTTTCCGGCGCTCCTGCAGGCTCTTTTCCCGGCGCTCCTGCAGGCTCTCGTCCAGGCATTCCTCTAAGCTCTTTATCCGGCATTCCTCCGAGTTCATCTTCGGACACTCCCTCGAGTTCATTTTCAGGCACTCCTCCGGCTTTTGCATTGGACACTCCTCCCCAGACGGACGGCTTTTGCTCACTTTGATCATATATTTCCCGGAGTACAGACTCATCGTAGGGACTTGCGTGCATGTCTTTTCGATGCTTCACCTCGTCCCCGATCTTGTTCCATATTTCCTGAGCAGCCCTCGCTTCATCAGGACCTTCATACCGAACGGCCCTCGTACCGTCCGCTTTATTCTTGTATACGACCCAGTTTCCGGTGCTATCATCCAGATAAACGCCGAAGCACTTTGGCTCTTTCCTGTTCTCACCGATAAAAAAGCGCATCTTCTCGAGCGGCATGTTCTTTTCGGCGCATTTTTGTTTGAGTTCCTCGATTGATCGGACTTTGCTCATATAAACCTCCGGCGGTCCGGTTGTGAACAGCAGGTTTCCCTATATCACTTTCCGCTTCCAATTCACTACAATTTACCACAGTCAGCTCTATATCCTTATCGTAGTTACTTTCATATCATTGACTGCGGTCAATTTCATTTTTCTGTCTGTAAAATTCTACCATATGGACGAATAGCGTACAATCTTCAATCAACTAAGACCAAAGGCTTGTTAGTACAGGGTTAAAAAAAAGACACTCATAATAAGAGAAAACACTGTTAGCTTACGAAAGGGGTGCCGCAACGTAAAGGGAACATGATAAAACTTGAAATTATTACTGTTGGCAGTCGATCTTTCTAAACAATACACATGTGCAGTGCTGTATAAGGGTTGAATCAAAGTGTATAGGCAGTCGCATAATATCGTTTGTAGATAAGCCTACTGCCTCTTCTACTTGAACTAGTATTCTCAAAGCAGTTTCATTTATTATATTTGATGTACGTTGACTGTATCACTCTCTTTGATCAGATTTTTGTCAGCACTCCCTCAAAGGTGATTTTCATAAAGTCAACTGCCCTCTTTCCCATACGGGCAGTCTTCATACCCCGCTTTGACCTTGGATGACTGCCCGCCTTCTTTCTTGCCTTCAGTCGTTTTGAGTTGATTTCAATGAAAGACACTGCCTTCATGATACTCGGGCAGTCTTCAACCCACACTTTGACCTTGGATGACTGCCCGCCTTCTTTCTTGTCTTCAGTCGTTTTGAGTTGATTTCAATGAAAGACACTGCCTTCATGATACTCGGGCAGTCTTCAACCCACGCTTTGACCTTTCATGACTGCCCGCCTTCTTTCTTGCCTTCAGTCGTTTTGAGTTGATTTCAATGAAAGACACTGCCTTCATGATACCCGGGCAGTCATGAAACGACGTTTTGAACTTAGATGACTGAAAGCCAAACTTCTTTTCAAAGATGACTGCACCCCCACCACGTTAAAAAGGACTGCCGCACCAGCGGCAGCCCCTTCTCCCCGGCACACTCAAGCACCGGGCAATGAAAATAGGAGATCAGTATGGCCTACAAAGGAATGTCACAATATGACCGCATGAGCCATATTATTTGTCTCTGTGAAGAAATCCACATGAGCTATTTATTTTGCTCTGTAAAGGAACGTCACGATCTGACCGCGTGTGCAGTTTTCGTTGATCATGAATTTTCCTGCATTCTTTCCAGAGGTGTAACCTGTAGTTACCTTCTTCTGTGAACCCCAAAGGATTGCCTTATAGAAGACGTGGTTCGTCGGGACATCCTTGAACGGTGACTTTGCGGCTGCCTTCGGAGCCGGTTTGCCCTTCAGTCTCCAGAGGAACATCATTGCCTCACCGCGAGTTACTTTGCGGTTGATTCCGAATGTGCCGTCCGCATAGCCCTTGGTGATGCCCTTCTGAGATCCCCAAAGGATTGCCTTGTAGAAGGTGTGATTCGTCTTGACATCCTTGAACGGAGACTTTGCGGCTGCCTTCGGAGCCGGTTTGCCGGCATATCTCCAGAGGAACATCATCATCTCACCACGTGTGCAGGACTTATTAATACCGAATGTACCGTCCGCATAGCCCTTGGTGATGCCTTTATCAGCAGCCCAGTAGATAGCGTTGAAGTATGGATGCTTCGGGTTCTGGACATCAGAGAACTTGTATGTCGGTTTCGGTGTAGGTGTCGGTGTCGGCGGCACTTCTTCCTTGATTTCATTGACATAGAATGTCTGAACATCAACATCGCCGTCCCAGAGGCCGATGCCCACGTACGGATTCGTGTTGTAGAAGGACTCAGGATTTTCCATCTTGAAATCCAGTGCTTCGGCACCGTCAATCTCGATCTTGACATTGTCTTTTGTCTTTGTAATCTTGACATCGTGATACTGACCGTCATTGATGGTCTTGCCCATGTTTCCTTCAGCGATCGTGTCGCCGCCGAATCTGAACAGACGGACATTCGGGCTGTCGCCGACCTGGATTGCATATGCCTGTCTGTCGAACGGATTCATGGCGTTGGCTGCGAAGAATACGTTGATAAGACCGCGTTTGTAGTTAAGCTTTGTCTCAAGTGTGTATTCTTCAAATGCAATCTGCTTACCCGCCATATAGAAATCGTTAGAGCTTCTGTTGTCGCAGTGAAGTGTCTTGTCGTCAACGATCCATGTGCCATTGACAGCGGTCCAGTCTTCAAGGTTGGTCTCGAAATTGTTCTCGAGGACTTTGAGCTTGAAGGTCTTGGACAGCTCGGGTACTTCTACGGAAGTTGCAGTGATTGTTGTCTCGCCCTTCTTAAGTGCACTCACGACCGCGGATGCTCCCTTGGCTTCAATGGTAGCTACAGAGCTGTCCTCAATTGTCCACTCAACATCCTGAGCGACGTTGACAGGCAGCAGCGTGACTTTCATCTTCAGCTTGTCGCCTGCATACATGAAGTTGTCTTCCTGATTGGTAGATGTGATTACCAGAGGAACGTCACTGGTTTCTTTATCCCAGATTGTGTTCATCGGGTAAATCGTAATGTCAGCAGTCGCGTCTCCGCCCTCAGCCACGATCTTTGCTCCGAGGCTGTCAGAAGACGGGAATATCTGCTCACTGCCGGCCGCTGTGTAATCCTTCGTGAAGACTTCTACGATTGCCTTATCCATGAAGATGTGGAATGTGACGCTGCCGTCATCGTTCCTTGCAACACTCTGGCTGTCAACATCGCTGAAGCGTCCGGAGATCTGGATGCCGGACTTGCTGCGGTCGATGGACATTCTCTCAGTTTCGAGGTCATACATGATATCCGTGGATTCGCCATCGCCAACACGAAGCTTGAAGCCAACCTTTGTAGTGTCTGCTCCCGGATAGATTGTCGATACGATCTCGTAGCTGTCGCCTGCAAAGTCGTCAAGGAGAGTATTGTCAGCAGTAACTTCCGCACCCGTAAGGTCAATAACTGCCTCGCCGCGGAGAGACTCATACTTCTCGATCGGGGTCTGTGTCAGGACATACTTGTCGCCATCCTTAACAAGACCTGCTTTGAGGATCATGTTGAAGGTTCCGTTGAAGTCCTGGCCGACTTTATTTGCAACTGCATTGCAGTAGTCATCCCAGGTGTTCGCCCAGTTGATCTCAAGAATGTCGGGCAGTGTCGGATTGGCAGCTGTGCCGAAGTCCTGTACATAGAATGTCATGGCGGCATAGAAGTCCTTGCCGAAGTTCATGACGCCGTCACTGTTTTCATAATCGCTGTCCGGGATGAACTTCCACTTGCCGTCCACTTCCTTAAAGTCACCGACTTTGTAGAAGCGGCCACCGCGTGAGAGTACCCACTTGATGTTGCCGTCGGATGCCTTGATTGGATAGAGATCCGGGCACTCTGTATGGAGATTGCCGTAAGGTGTCTCACACTTCCACTCCAGCAGGTTGTCGGAGGAGTAGATGCGGAGCGGACCGCCGGCCAGAACCATGAACCACTTATTCTCCCAGTGGAAGACCTTGGGATCACGGAACGCATCGGTGCCGAGCGGATCGTTCGTCCAGTCTGCAGCAATTTTGTCAACCTTGGTCCATGTCTCACCCTCATCCTCGCTGTAGGCCAGCTTAATGCGCTGTCCGTTGCCATCGCAGGTAATAAGCGCAACAAGACCGCCTTCCGGTGATGAGAAGAGGCCGGATGCATTTGTATCATCTATGACCATACAGCCGGAGAACATAGCGCCGTTCTCATCCGGATAAAGCGCGATTGGCTGCTCTTCCCAGTGGATCAGGTCTGTGCTCGTTGCATGTGCCCAGTGCATCGGCCCCCACTGTTTTGCGTCATAGAACTGATAGAAGAAGTGATATTTGCCCTTGTAATATACAAGACCGTTCGGGTCATTAGCCCAGCCGTCTTTGAGCGAGTAGTGATATTCACTGCGGTAAGGCTCATTGTAGTAGACAGCGTTAGGCTGTCTGCGATGTACATTGACGCGGTATGTCAGAGTGGCTTCCGCGCCATCGTCATTTTTGACGGTGCTGAGAACTGTGACATAGTTGACTCCTACTTCGACAGGAACGCCCTTGCCATCAGCATATTCATTGCCGTCCGGACCGATCACAGTTATTTCCGCAGCGCTGCTTACAGGTGTAGCTACGATATCTACTGTGGAAGCATCATTCTCTACATACTGAATGTATATCGGCTGCTCAGAGAAGAACTGGCCTTTCTTTTCAACAGTTCCGGAAGACTCTACAGTAACGTCCTCAAGAAGCGGGTTGAAGTCGCCGTCGATCGGTGTGAACAGGGTATTCTGGAACACCATCTCGCCGTTCCAGTTGAGAAGTCCGAAATAGCCGTCTGTAAGGCATGTGTTCTGGCCTCTGTCATCCGGCTGAATTGTGTAGTCACCGGTGCTTGCGATGAGCACGTCATTGACATAGTAGGAGACCCATCCGTCATAAGCGACGACCTTCAGTGTGTATGTGTCGTCATCTGATGCCGGGTACTCTCTATCATTGCCGATGACCATATCGCGGCCGCCGACCCATCTCCAGAACTTACCTCTTTTGCTTCCGATGTCTATGTTGACAGCGTAGCAGTTCTTGTTATTGGAGGAAGAACCATTTCTGAAGACAAGGGCAGCTGCGCCACCGCCATTTATAGACTTGACGTCAGTCGAGAAGACAAAGTTGTCACAGCTGGTCTCGGAGAAGAGGAAGCTGTCCCCCTGGTCCCTGGCATCGCTGTAAAGACCATCGTCCGTGACTTCCCATTTGCCGTTTGTCGACTTAAGACCTGTAAGGTTGGTGTTGAAGCGGGGATCATCGTCGAGTGCGGTGGCTTCTCCGCTGGTATCAACGTATTCACCTTCAAATGTAATATTGGAGAATGTAGCCTCGGAATTCCATGTCAGAATGCCGACATAACCGCCAGCCCAGGAGTTAAGCTTACCGGACTTCACACCGGGTTCAACGCCGTTATTGCCGAAGCTGTAGGTGTACTCACCTTTCTCATTGATTTCCAGTTTGAAATGTACAGGGATCGTGAAGTCAATGTCGGCACAGCTTCCGCAATTGGTCTCGTTCAGATCGGGACCAAAGATACGGAACGCGTCATCGCCTTTGCGTCCGGAGTCAAGATTTGCACCAT
>JAFWIM010000090.1 GCA_017514845.1 Lachnospiraceae bacterium | reverse complement strand
TCGCTGTCCCAGATAAACGTCGAATAGGCGAATTGGATCTCCGCTTTATGATCGACAACGAGCTGTTTCCAGAAAGCGGGTACAGATTCTCCTTGGCAAATAGAGTTTGTAGAAACAAAGGCTGCAGTAATGTGACTGACAGCTGTCTCCATATACTCAATTGCTTTTTGATACCAGCAAATGACATAGTCAAGTTTGGATTCGTTTTCCCCTTTTCCAAACACGATAGAGATATCTTCTTTTTGTGCATTTGATCTGAGGTTGTGTCCTACAAAAGGAGGATTCCCCATGATATAGTTCAGCTTGCTCTTGTCCACCACATCATTCCAGTCTATCCGCAGGGCATTGCCTTCGACGATATACGCGTTCGTCTTCAGTGGCAGGAAATCCAGCTGCATGTGGACAATGTCCTCTGTCTCTTTTAGCATCTGGTTCTCGGCGATCCACAGTGCTGTCCGGGCGACCGTGACAGCAAAATCGTTGATCTCAATGCCGTAGAACTGGCTGATGGAAACCTTGATCGGAGAGAAGCCTTCATAGCCAAAGGTGATCTGGCCGTGGGTCAGCAGGCGAAGGATCTCGTTCTCCAGCTTCCGAAGCTGTAAGTACGATTCCGTGAGGAAATTTCCGCTGCCTGCGCTCGGATCGAGGAACGACAGGGATGCCAGCTTGTCCTGCAGGGCATGGAGCTTTTTCTCCTGCGTCCGCAGCACAGAGATGTTTTTGATCTCCTCAAATTCCGCCTTCAGATCGTCGAGGAAAAGTGGGTCGATGACTTTGTGAATGTTCTCGATTGACGTGTAGTGCATACCACCGGAACGCCGGGTCTCCGGATTTAACGTGCTCTCGAACACAGCGCCGAAGATGGTCGGGCTGATCTCTGACCAGTCAAAATCATCACTGGCCTTACGGAGAAGCAGATCCATGATTTCATCAGTGAAGGGCGGGATCTCGATATCGTCGCCGTCGAACAGGCCGCCGTTGACATACGGGAATGCTGCCAGCATCGGATCATCGTCGGCAAGATACGGGTCGCGGTCTTCCGGCTTCTGGTTCAGTACGCGGAACAGATCCCGCAGACCCTTACGGGCGTGTGCGGCATCGAATTGCTGCATATAATCGTGGAACATGCTCTTCTTGCCAAAGACCGATGCGTCCTCAGCGCTATGCCGAATTCGGCATAGCGCTGACGACATCGTTCTCCTTGCGAAAAGCAAAAGGGCATCAGAAAGACTCTTGGAAAGCAGTACGAAATACCTCGAAGAGAAACTGAAACTAACAGTCAACCGAGAGAAAAGCCGTACTGTCAGCGTGTTTGCAATCCGAAATTTTAAATTCCTTGGCTTTGCATTGGGAAGGAACGGAGGCGGCATATATGTCAGAGTTCATCCAAAGGCATGGAAGAAATTTAAGTCAAAACTGAAAGATTTATCTTCCCGTAAGTCTGTACAGTCTATCAAGCCAAGCCTTGAGAAAATCAAGGTATATGAGAGGATGGCTTAACTACTACGGCATAGCAAGCATGAAGAATAACATAGATGATGTCAATAAATGGCTCTATCACAGAATACGTATGTGTATATGGAAACAATGGAAGAAACCGAGAACGAAGGTAAGAAATCTGATGAAGATGGGAGTACCGAAAGATTTGGCATACCAAGCTGGCAATAGTCGGAGAGGCTATTGGTTCACGACACATACAGTCGCTGTTAATATGGCAATGACAAAAGAAAGACTGATAAACAGTGGCTTTTATGATTTAGCCACAGCCTATCAGTCTGTGCACGTCAACTATTGAAAGCGCCGTATACCGAACGGTATGTACGGTGTTGTGAGAGGACGGCGGTTAGTCGCCGCCTCCTACTCGATTTCTCTGCAGGTTGCGCATTGATAATTGCGTGGCAATGGAAAAATTTGTTGAAAAAATGCGGGTTTTGGAGGAGTATTGCTGACTTTTCTTTATAAATCATAAGTATTTGCAAGTGGAACCTACACTTGATTGGATGTAAAATGTAAGCTAAATTATGACATTATGCCCTACTGCTGACCGAACATTTTTTGACTTAATTGGGCAAGATGTTATTTCGTTATTATTTTGATTTGAATAGCGAACAGGCAGGAGAAAGATATTGCCTGTTCGTTTTTAACGCGATATTCGACGCAAGTAATCATTTTAAAGGGGACAGGCATGAAGAATTTAGTTGTATGGTTTAACAGGATTATTTCTAAGCACAAGGCGCTTAAGCGTTGGAAGCGAATAGTGACTGTGCTGGCGGCGATAATGACATTTGTTACCACGTATGCGCTGATACTTCCTGCGATTACCGTTGAGAAGGAACATACCGACAAAGTTGCGGGTATGTATCTGGAACAGGAAGGTACTCAGGATGACCTGCTTGAGGAAAACGCTCTCGAATTTACCGGTGTCAGTATAGCTGCGGATCAGGAGAACGCAGTCACATACGAATATGCTGACGATGATATGACGGCTGTCGCTGTCTTCAGTACAGAGGAGGAGATCCCGGAGGGGGCAGAACTTGTTGTGAACCCTGTAGATACGGAATCTGAAAAGTATACTGAGTTCAGTAACCGGGCTGCATTGCTCCTTGACAGCGAGTTTATTTATGATGTAACAACATGCTCGTTTTATGATTTTGCGTTGATCTGTGACGGCGTCGATGTGACACCTAAGACAGGTCTTGTTGACGTGCAGATTAATTTCCTGAGCAATACAGTTAGCCATGCAGAGGATGTTGTGTATGCGGGCAGATTTGGAAGAGCGGCAGAAGCGGAAGATAGCTTTGTTGCCATGGCTGCGGATATTACTGGTGAGACAGCAGATACACTTGCAGGCTCTGCAGAGGATGAGCTTGTATCCGCTAATCCAGATGAATCTTCAGTGATTGAGCTCACCGATGGCATTATTACGATCCTTTCTCTGAAGGGGAACGATCTTGCCCAAAATGACAGTATTGTCGGCGTTCTTGCCGGTTATGTGGATGAGGAGGCTAAAGCAGCTGCAGCTGAGACAGATGCGGAAGTGCCAACCGTTGATAACATTCAGGAAGAGACCTCAGCTCTCGAAGTAAAGACTTTGAAGGCTGCCGGTGAAGATTACACAGTGACTCTGACTTATGATGAGACCTCCGGTATACCGGATGGAGCATCTCTTGCTGTTTCTGAGATTGCACAGAACACTAAAGAATATAAGACCTATCTCGAAAAAACAAAAAAAGCTATGGGGCTTACGGAAGAGGAAACTCTTCCAAAGTATGCTGCACGGTTCTTCGACATTAAAATCATGGCAGGCAATGAGGAGTTTAAGCCTGAATCGGGGGTGTCTGTAGAGATTACGTACGCAGAGCCGTTGGCGGAAAATCCGGAGACAGAGGTCAGTGCTGTCCATTTTGAGAATAAAAAGGCTAAGGCTGAAGTGCTTGAAGCTAATGCATCCGGTGTTCAGGATGACGGTGCTGCAACGGTCGAATTTACGGCTGAGTCTTTTTCTGTGTATGGCGTTATCTACACGGTGGACTTCGAGTACTCCGTGAACGGGAAAATGTACCAGTTTAGTCTTCCCGGAGGCGGATTTGTCAGCTTTACAGACCTCGTAGAAGTGCTGGGTATAATTGGTGATACGTACTCTGAGGAAAATGGGGACGAAAATGGGTCTGTAATTGCAGAAAATGCTGAGGAAAATGCCGCCAACGAAGGGGCAGAAGAGAATGGTGTAAATTCCGATACGAATACAGCGCTCATATTGGGTGATGTGGAAGTCAGCGAGGCTGTTAAGAAATTCGTTGCGGACGTGGCTTCTGTGGAGTTCAGCAGTCCTGAACTGGTGGATGTAAGTAAGGTTGAGAACGAGACCACAGTTGGTAAGATTAAGGACAGCCGTGGGCTGGAGTGCGAGTACAGCGCGGAGCTGACGGAAGAGCAGATTGCGGAGATTAATGTGCAGACGGTAGAAGCCGGGGACTGGGCTTTGATCAGTGTGCAGCCGTTTACGAGTGAAGAGACGCTGACTGTCACCATGAAGGATGGTGAGGTATTTACGATCCGGGTGACGGATGCACAGATTAAGAAGACTGTGATCGACGCAAAGGGCGATACTTGGGAGATCACTGTGACCTATGGTGAAGATGCGCAGATTCCGGATGGAGCAGAGCTGAAGGTCAGAGAGATCCTGCCAGAGGATGAGGAACACCATGAATACTACCAGAAGGCCATGAAAAAAATCGGCATTACGGTAGCAGCAGATGTAAAGGAAAACAATTCTGATAAGTGGACACTTGACAGGGCAAAAGAATTTTTGGGTATCGAAAATGACAAAGACGAAGGCAGTTATGCACGTCTTTTCGACATTGAAATCTGGAATGGGGAGACCAAGATCGAGCCATCTGCCGATGTGTCTGTAAGCATCAGATTGATGGATGTATCTGCCGAAGAAGCAAAGACACTCCATGTCGTTCACTTTGGTGCAGATGCTATTGAAATTATGAATGCTGAAGATAATGCTGAGGAAACAGTGTTATCATTTTCTACAAATGAGTTTTCGGTGTATGCTGTTGTATCCACAAATAACAGCAATGGTTATAACCTTGGCGGTCAGAAGTTTGGTATTATTAACACAAATGTAAAAGAAGCCGTGCTTGGAAAAACAAATGATCGGGGTAGGATTGCAGCATCATCTATAATTACGAAGAGCAACGATGGAACAACCTATGTCATTGGTGATGAGGTTACTCTCTGGGAGTTTGTGAACGTAAATGGCAATACATACAACATAAAAGCGCCGAATGGGCAATTTATGAATATAACCGGACATGGTACGGCAACTCTCTCGGACAACCCTCAGGATATTACTGTAAGCCGAAGCGGTAACGGTCTTGTTCTGAGTGGCAATAATTACTATTTGAACGCATGGAACGATAATGTGAATGATGGATTTGGTGGTTATAACCAGATAAATAATGGTGGACGATTTACTCTGTATTCAGTCAATGAAATCATTCAGAACCAGGCGGATAAGATCAGTCTGACCGATCTCATCAATCTTCACAATGGGGAAACCCCTATTGAACAAGTCGTTGTTTATACCCGCGTTCTGAATCGTGATCGTGACGGGTATGATTACTATGCGGTTGCCTCGGATGGCTCGCTGGTACCTGTCTACGACATCGGCGATACGATCGGCTGGGTTTCCACAGATGATACTCCGGAGCATCTGAAGTGGAAACTGACGGTTCACTCCAATGGTGGCGGGCACAATGGATATTTCGATTTCCAGAGTATGGAAACCGGAAAATACCTGATCCCGACAGAAGAAACCGGCCTGAAGGACGATGATCCCGCCGACAGCTGGGATCTGGGCGTCAATATGCAAGGATGGAGTAATGGTACTTATGGCAGCACAATTGAGCGCTGGGATACAGGGACCAGAGAATATGTAGGTTATGGTTATGATGCTGTCAATAAGAAAATCGTGCCGACGGCTGATGATTCACAGAAGCTGGAATTTCTGTTTGCCCATGTAAAGGAGGATACGGCGTCGAATCAGCTCCATACGGTCGAAACCCTGGACGGGAAAACTAAAGGCATCACGATCAAAATGTATGATTTTGATGGCAACAACCTATATCCTAGTTGGCCTCCCAGATCGCGTGAGATGACCTACGTTATGGGTTATAATAGTACGGGGTCGACAAATATAAATGGTGTTGGGTATGCGAATACTGGCCTGGTTTCTGAGACACTAAACAATGAAGGTTATCCGCAAGCCACGATGACTGGAAGGTGGCTGAGTAATCTATTTAACAGTAGTCATCAGAAAAGTACCGAAGATAAAACAAGCAATATTTTCGTCAAACAGGTATATGATGAAACCGGCTATTTCAGCTATGATTCCAGCAAGAACTATGCTTACTTAAGCAATGATGGTTTTATCTTATACCGGGAACTGGCAGCTCCTGAGATGGAGGATGACACTACACCTTCTGCTAACAAGGGAAACTTCTTCCCGTTTGATTCCTTACAGGATTTGGCTAATCGGAATCAGGTGTTTACCAATCGATATGTGAAATACGACGGCGATCTGCAGGAGATGACACCTGATAATCCTCAATATGGAGATACTCTTTATAAGATCGCTAAAGGTGAAACGAACAATTATAAGAGCTACTTCTTCGGCATGACAATGGAAGCCGATTTCTATCAGGGCCCTGACGGCAAAGACGAGAGAGGCAACGACATCATCTATGAATTTAACGGCGATGATGACATGTGGCTTTACATCGATAATCGTCTTGTCCTGGATATCGGCGGCTGCCATGGCGCTGTAAGCGGAACCATCAATTTTTCCACTGGTGAAGTGCGGGTAAATGGATCTCAAAATCAGGTACATACTACGCTGAAACAGATTTTCCAGAATGCCGGGAAACTTCCGGATGGCTCAAACTGGACGGAGACAGGAGCGGAAAAGTGGTTCAAGGGAGATACCTTTGCGGATTATACGAAGCACTCCTTCAAGATGTTCTATATGGAGAGAGGTTCTTATGCTTCAAACCTGAAGATGAACTTTAACTTACTGACGATTGAGCCGGGTGCCTTCGTTCTGGAAAAGAAGCTTCCGGAAAGTGTACAGGCTGCCTATGGGGATCAGTTATTCGCTTATCAGATCTATACGGTAAACGACAATCAGGAGACCCTCTATACACCGCCGAATGGCAAGTATGTTACCTATGAAAAGAGCGGGGAAAGGGTTGTCCCGGAAGGTCAGACGGAAAGTGCAGCTTTTAAGCAGTCGTATACCGTGAATGGTCAAACCTATCAGAATGTCTACTTCCTGAAGGCTGGCGAATCGATTGTCATTCCTACGGCTAACAATGAAGTGCGCTACTATGTCAAGGAGATCGGTATCGATCCGCTTTACGAAGAGGTGAAGGCAAACGGGCGTGAATTGACAATCAGTAAAGAAGGGGATTCAAGGGTCGCTCAGACAAGTACTGATGTGATCAAAACACGAGGACGGGTGACCTATGAAAACGTGCCTAAAGAAGTACATAATCTGCGACTGGAAAAAGTGATTCAGGGACCGGTTAGAAATCCGGATGACTCCTTCCGCTTTGATGTGCAGCTGGAAGACGCGAAGACCGGGCAGCTGGTGCCTTTCAATCAGGGAAAGTACTACATTGTCAAGACGGATGAAGCGGGTGTTGATCACTACTATAAATATGAAAATGGTGTTCTGGTACAGAGCAGTGAACCGGTGGCGTATAAAGCCGGTTTGAGCGGATCCATCGATCATATCTTCCCTGGCTATACCATCCTGATTACCGGTCTTCTGCCGGGAACGGATTTTAAGGTTGTCGAAAATCAATCGGCAAATGAGTATCCGGAAGGATATGAATATGTCAAGACAGAAGTGGAGCATGCCGGAGAGCCGGAAGTTGACGGAGCTCAGGGAAAAATTCTTTCTAAGGTAGATGGAAGCGGCAATACACAGGATAATGCGCTGGATGCCCATGTCACGATTACCAATACCAGCAATCTCAAGACGGATATCACCGTGGAGAAGACCTGGACGGGAGAAAACTATGAAGCGGGCAAATCAACTCTTGTTCTGTACAAGGTGATTGGTAATGCGGGTGATCCATCTGTCGGCAAGCCGGAATCCAAGGTGAGGGTACTCATTCAGGCTTCTCCGGCGCCGGTTGTAACGGACCAGGGCTATATCACGGTGAACTATACCGGCACAAAAAGTGACGGGACAGAAGACCGCGGCAGCTTCAGCCTCAATAATACCGATGGATGGAGTAAGACTTTTGAATTTGACCGCGGCGGTGAATACAGCTTTACATACACACCAGATGGGACAAGGGTATTAACGGTAGTTCCGGATCAGACAGAAGCGGTTACTCAGACGACCACTGTTACTTTAAGCACTACAGTGGCAGAACTGACGAAATATACCTATACCTTTACTGTTCCCGAAGGTCAGAGACCGCAGAAGGGCTCTATCACTGTCACTTTTAATGGTACAGAGAAGACAGTGGACAGCAGCAATGGCTGGACGGCAGCTTTTGAGGCAGCAGAAGGAACGCCGGTTTCTTACCAGGTTGTGCCGGATGGAAAATTCATTACAGGCGTTACGGCTGATCCGGGAGCGGCTTCTCCGGCATCTCGAGATGTTCAGGTTGTCATGAATCCCACAGTGGAAGATCTGACGATGTCTGTGCCGGTAACGGTTGACTGGAGTCAAAGTACGGCTGCAGTTCCCTCCGATACCCAGGTGACGGTTAAGTTTTCTGCCCAGGGACAGGAAGACAGGACAGTTGTGCTGGACAACGGTAACTGGAATCTGTCGATTACCCTGGACCGTCTGGATTCAAACGGCGATCTGATTAAGTATACGGTGGGAGCAACTGTAACCACAAGCGACACGAATAAGATTGTGACATTGGAGAATGTGCCAGCCAGTATTTCCGGATCGGGTTCTGTCAATGCTACAGGCAATGTCAAAAGCAAGGGCGTTGTCAGAGTATCCGTGCAAAGAGGCGTATATTGGGGCAATGATTTCAACCAGTTCACCTTTAAGGAACAGCTTCCCGCCGCAGAATTTGATCCCGGTGACACCATCATTGTCAACATCCAGCGTAAAGATCATTCCAATCTGAATGTGAAATACAGGACGTCTGATGGAAAAACGGGGACAATTCCGTCAACACATGTTCCCATTGACTATCGAATGCATCCGGAATCCTTTGAGGTGACATTGCCTGGTTCTTCAGGCGATTATATGATTGTCGTGGATGATCCCTGGGGAGATGGAGCGGAACTTGTTTCGGTTGTGAAAAAGCCTGGTGCAGGAACAAATTCCGTGCAGAATGTCCGTCGGGCATTGCGAAAAGCGCCGACAGTTTCTGTTTCCTATCATCTCGCAAGCCCGGAACAGAAATTCTATGATGGCAATGCAGGAGGCAGCGGTGATACGCCATTCAAAACAATATTGTATAAAGATCTCCCCGCAGGAGCGATAGAGGTTGAAACCTTTGAATTGACGGGTACAGGAACTAAGAAGTGGGAAGGCCTGTCAACGTTTGATGAGGACGGGAATCCCATCTACTACTATGTCGTCGAGCGGGATGCCACCGCAAAAGCGGATGAGATGGAGGTGACATATCAATACACCTATCGGGAAGACGGAACGATCGAAAAGGTGGAAATCGTCAATCATGCCATAGGCAGACTGGAGCCCGATACGAAGGAGTTTTCCTTCACAAAAGTGTGGAAAGATCCGTTCGGATCCACAACACTGTCATGGCCGACAGATAAGTCCATCACGGTCAGCATATGGCAGGCGGGTGAAAGCAGTGAGAGCATTTTGTATGCGGAGTATACGATACATGACACTGATCTGGTTGCCAATAAAGAAATTGATGCCACAGGGGACACGGGAGGGGAAAAATCAAAGCTTCTGATTGTCTCGGCGGAAGCAGACGGATATGTTTTCCGATTGAGCGGCTTGCCGTACGAATATACGTATTACGTATCAGAAGCAACGGCAGACGGATACCAGCCGCCAAAATATTTTGCTGCAGATGGCAATCAGGCCATGGGAGCACAGTGGATCGGAGATGGAGGCACCATCTGCAATGACCAGATTGGGTATGTTCTTCCTTCCACCGGCGGTCCCGGCACAAGCCTGCTCTACATCCTTGGCATTCTGCTCACAGGATTTGCCGGCGCAGGTCTTGTGATGAGGAAGAGAAGAAGAATGCTGTAAGTCATAATTAAAGAAAAAGACCATTATCGGTCCGCTGATTATAGCGTACTGATAATGGTCTTTTTTGTCACGAATATGCATTTTTCGACATATTAATATGTGCCGGAACTATTTTTTTGTAAAATCATGTAAAATTATGTAAAACTTTTTAATAATTGTCCGGTTTTTATGGTTATCATTGGCAAAAAGCTGTATAATAA
The DNA here is from genome assembly GCA_017514845.1 of Lachnospiraceae bacterium. Classification (GTDB taxonomy): domain Bacteria; phylum Bacillota; class Clostridia; order Lachnospirales; family Lachnospiraceae; genus Chordicoccus. Next base: position 63,072 of record JAFWIM010000090.1, on the reverse strand, counting down.
TATGGGGTTTGTCTGCTTCTTTATAAAGTGAGGCATTTGCCCCGGATTGACAGCGGGACTTGAAAAGGATCTGCACTTATTATTACTCTATGAAGACGGTATATTCGGCATTATAAGAGGGACAGCATGAGACATTTGACCAGATGGTTTAATATGATTATAAAGAAACGCAGGGAGTTTCGGCGCTGGCAGAGGATTGTTACGGTTTTGGCCGCAATAATTACATTTGCCACTACATACGCCTTAATACTCCCTGCGATTACTATTGAAAGGGAACATACCGATGAGGTTGCGGGTATTTATCTGGAGCAGAAGGCAGAACAGGATGCCATGTGGGAGGAAAATGCGCTCGAACCCACAGACGTCCGCTCCGCCGACCGGGAGAACGGATACGCGGATACTGCTGACGGCGAGGAACTGACAGATGCGCCGGAAGTGGGGACGCTAAAGAGCATCGGCAGCGATTATACGGTGACGCTCACTTATGATGAGACAGCGAATATTCCCTGGGATGCTGTTCTTTATGTGTCTGAAATTGCGCAGGACTCCGATGAGTATCAGACATATCTTGCAGAAGCAAAGAAAGCCATAGGCCTTACGGATGAGGAGAGTCTTCCCAGTTTCGCCGCACGCTTTTTTGATATCAAAATCATGGTCGGCGACGAGGAATTTACGCCGGAGTCGGGTGTGTCAGTGGAAATTACGTATGCAGAGCCTCTGGCAGAGAATTACGGCGCGGAGGTGAGCGCGGTACATTTTGCGGATGAAAGTGCTGAGGCGGAGGTCATAGAGGCCAGCACGACGGAAGTGAAGGAAGGGGAATCCGCGACGGTCGAGTTCGTGGCGGAGTCTTTTTCGGTGTATGGCGTTGTTTATACCGTGGATCTCCATTACGAAGTAAATGGAAAAGTTTATGATTTCAGCATGCCGGGAGGCGGATTTGTCCCGCTTCGGCACCTTGTGGAAATGCTGGGCATAGGAACAGAGGATACGACCGGGAAGTTTGCAGCAGATGTGGAGAGTGTGGAATTCTCAAACCCGGAACTGGTGTGGGTCGGAAAGGCTGACGAAGCAGCTACAGTTGGTGAGTTAAAGGAGGCCAATGGAATCGAAACAGAATATAGTGCAGAGCTGACGGATGAGCAGATAGAGGAAATAAACGCGCAGACGGTGGAAGCCGGTGACTGGGTTTTAATCAGTGTGCAGCCGTTTAAAAGCGAAGAGACACTGACGGTCACCATGAAAAATGGAGATCAATGGACAGTGAAAGTGACGGATGCGCAGATCAGCGCTCCTTATCTGACTGACAAAGGCCAATATTATGAAGTCACTGTTATTTATGATGACGATGCTCAGATTCCTGAAGGCTCGACATTGAAGATCACGGAGTACGATGAGGGATCGAAGGAATATATAGATGCCAGAAATGCCTTGCTGGATGAGAAACTTTCTAAAGGCGAGGATGTTGATCCGGCATTCATGGGCTTTTCCGCTTTGGATATTTCAATTCTGAATGCCGATGGTGATGAGATAGAACCGGCAGCTCCTGTCAGGGTGGAAATGAAAATCAAGGCATTGCCGGGTGTAGAAGATTTGTCATCTGTTGAGCGCACACTGGCAGTGCAGCATCACGTGGAAACTGAAAAAGGAGTGGTGCTTGAGACTGTATTTGACGGAAGTACAGAAGCCAGCTTTGTCATGGATACAGATGAAGCCATAGCTGCGGAACATACGCATGATAATACAGACAATGTTGCCTTTACGACGTCACTTTTTTCTACTTTTACAGTGACATGGGGAAATGCCAATCAAACTGTATCTTACCTATATGCCACGGCAGCGGGAGTCAATACATGGCAATTTACAGATGATGGCAACAGCACGTATACCACTTATAACACCAATAATCTGTATATAATGGGCACTAACCAGTTCCCGGTATCCAGCGGAGTTAAAAGGAGTGACAGCAATGGTACAGCGACCGGGGATATATATCTTGTCTATACCAAACAAGACGGTGCCGAAGGTGATGGAACAGTCTCAGACGCAGATTCATCTTTCCATATTTATTTCACAAATAGTGGAAGGACTTATGCAGATGTGACCGTGCATTATGTAGATACAGAAGGCAATAATATTCGAAGAACCGGAACCGAGGATGTGACCTACAATGGAGGCAGCGTAGACACAAGGTTTGCGTCAGGGACGAATTCACAATCATCATTGAGTGGATACGCAGGTGCAAAAAGCGGATATTCAAATCCTCAGGTGTTGCTGGGAAGGCCCGGTTCCGTAACCGGTCCTAATGCTACCATTCATTATGTAGATAGGGATGGCAATGAATTACAAGTGGTCCACACAACTCCATCTGCGGTGACCGGGGCTCCGAATTATTTAATCTATGACGTAGAAGGGTATGAGTACGACTACACGTACCTGAATGAAGATAGTGTTCGAATCCAACCTGAGATCAGATATGACAATAACAAGTGGCAGTATGTATCAGGAACGCACACTGATTCGGTGCTGGTAGGACCATGGCAATGGGCTGATGTACTCGTTAGAGATTATCAGGATATTGCTGCTGATGATGACATTTACGTTGTATATAAAAAGAAAGAAACACCGTCTGAAGGCGGCAAACCGCTGGTAAACCAAGATGCTGCTCAACCGGACGCCCCCAACATCCTGAAGACATCCAGAGAAAACGGGAACGGGACAAATACGCTCTCTCTTAGCATTACCGGAAGCAGAGACCCGGCAGAAATGCTCAAACTAGCGGATGTAATTGTCATTTTTGACCGGTCCGGAAGTATGAACCAAAATATGAACGGCGATCTGGTGGTTCAGAACTATGGTACGCCATACAGTAATTGGAACCAGAATTCCCGTATAAAGCAGGCTTACGACGCAGTGGATACATTTGCCGACACACTGCTAAGCAAAACGAATTCCAACGGCGATCCGCTTGTCAGAATGTCTCTGGTATCTTTTTCAAATACTGCCACGGTGGATCATGGCTTCACTTCAGACAAGGATGAGTTCATGGAAGCCCTGCAGGGTCTTGTCGGTGATGGCGGAACAAACTGGGAAGATGCCCTGTATAAGGCCAATACAACCTTTAAAAAGGCAGCGGATGAAAACGATGTTGGCGAGTGGGATCTGGATCCCAATCGCGCGACCTATGTCGTATTTGTCACTGACGGAGCCCCGACATTCAGACTTACAAGATATGATGTCGATAATGGAGAGTTCAATGAAGATATACTGCATGGAGAGAATGGACGTGACATATCGACGGAAATGTATATTAATCATTACGTTTTTGGAGCCGGCGATTCCGATTATAAGGGATATAATTATGATGGGGCTCTGGAACAGGCGTCATCCATCACCGAAAACAAAAAGATCCTTTACTCTATAGGTATCTCAGGCACAGAATCCGAACTTAAAAACCTGGGACAGCTTCTCAATGAGGCGGGTGCCGGTGATGATCACAACGTAGTTGCCACCGACCAGGAAACGCTTAAAAAGGCGTTTAACGATATAGCCCAGAGCATTCTCGGCCAGTTCGGTCAGGCGAATATTGTGATGAACGATGGTATCACTCCCATGACCAATACTGTTGAGAAGGCTAATGAAGAAGGCCGCCTGGAAGACGCGGAGGGGAATTTCGTTTATTACAAGGCGAAAGCACCTGCAGGCTGGGCCGACTGGACACCAGAGAAGAAGGAAGCGTACAATCTGGGAATTAAATATCAGGAGACCGGAGAGAAACCGGATGATTTAGAAAGATGGATAGATGATAAAAGGTCCGCGTACGATGCCGGAGTAGCGGCGGTATTCGAAGAATGGACGGATCGCGGGGAGACTGAATGTGGACCGGCAACGTATGAAAACGGCGCAGTAAAATGGAACATGGGAGATAAATTCATGCTTGAAGACGGCGTGACGTACAGAGTCTCCTTCATCTGCTGGCCAAGCCAGGAAGCGTATGATCATCTTGCAAAGTGCAGAAATGACGAGAACTATTATGATACTTTGACACCGGACCAACAGGCACAAATCTTGCGAAAAGGATCCCCGGGGAACTACACCTATCAGCTGAAGACGAACGAAGATCATCCCACAACCAGTTATTATCCTGCTGCCATCAACAGCGGAAATGTAACTACTTTCGGAGAACAGAAGGAGCTTGAATTTCCGACAGTACCGGACATGGATCTGGCGGAGAGACAGATCAATGTACAAAAGCTGTGGGTGAACGACCTGGATGATCGTAAGTACAATAAGGACATCCGATTGGGCGTCATGGGAGACGGAAACAGCTTTGCTTCAATCCTGTTGAAAAAAGATGACCTTTGGACCGGATCGGCACATATATCTACCGGACTTATGGATGTGAATGACGGTGAGATCACACTGTACGAGACAGGCCATGATTTTACTCTGGTTGAAGACGAAGAGCTGATCTATCACTGGGAGCTCACCGCCGATACGTACCGTCCCATGGTCATAACGGATGCCGCCCATGGATATAATGAACCGACACCGGTCATACTGAAAAAGGTTACCGCTGACGATGCGTATGATTACGTTATTGAGGGTAAGTATTATACTATCGAAAGCGGACTTAACGCGCTTACGGCAGTGAACTACAGACGAAGCAATCTGAATCTTACTAAGAACATTGTTGCAGAAAATGGCACCACGCTGCTCAACGATCAGCATAAAGATGAGCTGTTTGATTTTACAATTACAATACATGAGGCAAATGTAGAGGACTTATGGTTCTCTGTTCTGGAGGATCCTGCCGATGAGACGTCCCTTATCAGGGATCTGATCACTAACGCGACGGCAGAGACGAACGATGCAGGCAATCCGACGGGCTACTATCACGCAATGAGCGGAACGGAAATCACAGTTCAGCTGAAACCGTCATGGAACCTTCGCTTTATCAACCTGCCTATAGGCAGTGAGTTTACCGTAACAGAAACGGCAAAAACTGATTACACCTTTTATGGGGCAACGATCTCCCCTGAAACCGGACTTGAGGTCGACGAGGATGCTCTGACTGTCACAGGTACGATCGATGAGGCAAATAAGCAGTATGTGATTGACTTTAAAAATCAGTATCAGAAGCTTGATGTCACGGTCACGAAGAACTGGGCAGGTCAGGCAGCACCCGGATCATCTACTGTCATGCTGTATAAAATAGTAGGAACAAAGGGGCTGGAAGATGACCCGGCAAGACCTAAGGATAAAATAAGAGTCATTGTGAACACAGTGCCGGTGCCGGTGGTGACAAATGATGGAAGTATTGAAGTTACATATACCGGCAGACGTGATGACGGCAGTACAGTTGAAGGGTCGTACACGCTGAGCAACCAGACGGAATGGAATCATACATTTGAGCTTGAAAGAGGGCTCGAGTATGAATTTACGTACACGCCTGATACTGAGCAGATCGAGGAAGTTAGCCCCGTTAAGACCGAAAAGATCACGGAGACAACGACAGTCACATTAACTCCTAAAGTAAAGGAAATCCCGAAGTATATTTATAAATTCTCTGTAGATGGGGAAAAACCGACTAAGGGATACGTTGATGTCACGTGCAACGGAAGCACGCAGAGAGCCAGTGCTCTGAATGACTGGGAAGTTCTGTTTGAGGTTGCGCACGGTGATGTGATAGGCTATAGCGCAGAGCCGGATGGAAAATTTGTCACGGGCGTTGAACTGAGTCCGGAACCGGTTGACGATCCTGTTACCGGCGGGCGAAATATCAACATGGTTCTTACCAAAGAAGATCTGACCATGACAGTACCTGTAACTGTTAACTGGGGGGATGATACTCCTCCGAGCGGTACAAATGTGAATGTCACGTTTACCCCGGATAAGGATGGACTGGAGCCGAAGAGCATTACATTAAACGGGAGTGAGGATTGGAACAGCAGCATTGTACTTGAACGCCTCGATGAAGCGGGAGACCCGGTCACCTGGACAGTGGCTGTATCAGACAATCAGGAGTATGTTGAGGTATCCACACCGACCGATACGATCTGCGGAGAAGGAAGAGTGGACATCACAGGCTCGGTCATACCTGAGTCGATGAACCTTACGATTGAAGCCGGAAACAGTGTCAATTCATATCATCTGTATAAGGTTTCTTATGATAATGGTTTCATTTCTTACTCGACGCAGGACGATATCGGTCCGGTGCCCGGATATAATAATACAACGAACTTCAATAATCTTCCTTATGAGGACAGCGAAGGTAATGACCTCTATTATGGTATCGTAGTGTGGGAAGGCAATATCAACGTTCAGACAGATGCGCCATTTGCAGGATACACAACGAGAGCCGTCGAAGATGTTTATACCAGGAGAACGGTTATTTATTTCAGGGCAAGACCCGGGGATGTGACAGTTAAACTTACCAAGGGATATTCGTGGAATGTTGAATACGGCTTATCCTTCAACCAGACTTCATCTACATCCGGCAAAATGTCTGCGCGCCGCTTTGCGGCAGCACCTGCTGCAAAGTCAGCACCCGGTCTTAAAGCCGCTCCGCCAAGCGGAAGCACGCGCAAGAAATTCTATGATAATAGTATACAAGGAGCGAGCGGTGACCTTCCGTTTACATCCATAAAGTACAAGGATCTGCCGGCAGGGGCGGAATATGTGGAAACAAAGGAGCTTACCGGAAATGAGTCCTACACCTGGAGCGGTCTTCAGGCTACAGATGACAACGGAAACCCGATCTACTATTATGTGGTGGAGAAGGATGCAACGGCGAGAGCTGAGACAATGGATGTAACATACCATTATGAGTACATCGGAGGTGATTCGGCTAACGGCATTTCAAAGGTGACTATTACCAATACCACCACATGCTTAGAGCCGAAGAAGACAAGTGTCACATTAAAGAAAGTCGATGAATCCGATGTAAACAATGAGGTTATTACTGAGGACGATCTTCTTGACGGGGCTAAATTCATTTTAGAGAAATATGATGAATTAAGCCCGCGTGAGGTAAAGGATGAAGAATGGTGTAACGCGCACAGTGAGCTTAACGCAGGAACTGGAGGCGTGTTCACATTTACCGATCTGACTGCCGGCATTTACAGGATCGTGGAAAAAGGATATCCCGGGGGGTATATACAGACGTCCGAGTTCCCGGCGTTTGAAATCTACGTGGAAGATGAGGGCTCTGTTGAGAAACTGAAGATCAGGCTGCTTGATGACGCCGGAGGAATGGCAAAGCTTGTCGACGGTGAACTGACGATCATATTCGGAAACGAACCCGGCGCAGCCCTCCCGAGCACCGGCGGCCCGGGCACAACGCTCTTCACGATCCTCGGGTCGCTCCTGATTCTGGGAGCGGGGCTTTTGCTTGCGCGAAGGCTGCGGCCTGATGGAACCCGCGTGCGATAATCAGGAAACAGTAACCATAATCTGATCAACAGAACGGGGCTGCCGCGTATGCGGCAGCCCCTATTTTTTGCCCCTATTTTGCTTAAGGGATGGAGCGACCAGGTATTATACAAATGACGGTCACGCCCTTTTCGGCGGAGACAACGGACCATTCCAGCATACTGCCGGTGAAGATCGCAGTATCAAAGGACAGTGTGAGCCTGATGCAGGGATCCAGAAATCAGACGGGCGCTATTTCTCAGGAAAAAGCTGAGCTTCTGGTCATGAATTCATCAGGCGCCACTCTTCCGAACACAGGCGGTCCGGGCGTCGGTCTCCTCTATCTTCTGGGAGGCGTGCTCACCGCTTTTGCGGGAGCTGGGCTGCTCCTTAGGGAGAAGCTGAAAATTTAACAGAACTGCTTTAAACGGTCGTTTGTTTGATGCTGGTGGTTATGCTGGCCGTGAATCTTTTTGAGGTTGCATGGGCAGATAATGTGACTGTCGACATCTCCGAAGAAGCTACAAAAACAAATGTTGGAATGGTCGTAGATCTGGCAGGTATGTTCCTTCTGATCCTGGCCGGAACTGGATTTATCCTGAAGCGGAGGATGATCTGATTCTGATACGTGTTTGGACGTGGCAGGTGGTACGGGTTCAGGCACTAAAATGATTTGCACTAAAGGCTGATCTCAGAGATGAGGTCAGCCTTTTTATTAAGATTTCAAAATCTTAATAAAAACCAGCGGTTAATGATAGATAAGCTCCGAATCAAGTTGTATAATATTAGTGTATATTGCGTTGATGCTATAAATATATACATCCATTAGAGATGATAATTGCAAAATATCAGACAATATACAAAATATAGCATATCAGCTTGCCATAAATGACAGCGTAAAGAGGGGCATCATGAAACGTTTAATCAGCTGGTTCAATATCATTATTAAAAAACGCAGGGAGCTAAAGCGTTGGCAGCGAATCGTCACTGTTCTGGCGGCGATTATTACATTTGCCACTACCTACGCTTTAATACTGCCGGCAATCACGGTTGAAAAGGACAATACCGGCGACGTCGGAGGCATGTATCTGGAGTCTGCGGAAGACCTGGATGCAATGCAGGAGGAAAATGCGCTCGAACCCACGGACATTGATATAGATACGGAGGAGAACAGCGCAATTTACGCCGACACCGGGGAAGAAACTGCTGCCCCGGCGGTTAACATACTGAAATATCACGGCGATGATTATATTGTGACCCTCACCTACGACGAGACATCCGGCATACCGGAAGGAGCGGAACTCTCCGTATCCGAGGTTGCGCAGGATTCTGATGAGTATCAGATGTACCTCGAGGAGGCCAGGAGGGCGATGGGACTTGAGGAAGAGGAGACTCTTCCTCAATTTGCTGCCCGCTTCTTTGACATCAAGATCATGGTGGACGATCATGAGTTCACTCCGGAAACGGGCGTCTCCGTTGAGATTACTTACGAGGAGCCGCTGGCGGAAAAGCCTGAGACAGAGGTGAACGCTGTCCATTTCGCGGACGAGACTGCAGAGGCGGAAGTTATTGAGGCGAGTGCAACAGAGGTGCGGGACGGCGGAACTGCGACGGTCGAGTTCATGGCGGAGTCCTTCTCTGTGTACGGCGTTATCTATACGGTGGATTTCCATTGGGAAGTGGACGGCAAGGAGTATGAGTACAGTCTCGCGGGCGGTGATTCTATCAGCTTCCGGGAGCTTGTGGAGATGCTGCATGTTGTCGATGGTGAGGAAGAAGGCGGCGAAGAGGAAGAAAGCGAAACAATAGATGAATTCATCAACCACATCGCGGACATTAGTTTCTCTAACGAGGAATTGGTCAGGGTTGCCCGGATTACTGAAGGAATTACTGCAGGAGCTCTCAAGGACAAACTTGAGCTGAAGTGCGATTACAGCGATGAACTGACGGATGTAGAGCGCGAGGCTATGGACAGCAAAGTGTTCTATCCGACAGACTGGGCGCTGATCAGCCTTAAAGCGTTTGATACGGAAGAGTATCTGACGGTGGAGATGACAGACGGAGAGATCTTCACAATCAAGGTGACGGATGCGCAGTTAAAGAAGACAGTGATCGATGCGAAGGGGGATACGTGGGAGATTACTGTTACTTACGGAGAAGATGCGGAGATTCCGGAAGGGGCAGATCTGGAGGTTAGAGAGATCGAAGAGGAGAGCGCTGAGTATGTGAAATATCTCCAGGAAGCAACTCTGAGGATGAACCTTACCAGCAGTGATCTCGCATTTGCACGATTTTTTGATATTGTGATCGTTGATGAAAATGGTGAGAAAGTCGAGCCGGAGACGCCGGTCCAGGTAGAAATCGCCTATAAGGATACTGTGGAAATAGATGAGAATCAGTCTCTGAGTATCGTTCACTTTGGAGAGAACGGTACAGAGATTATTCGTGATGCGGTCGTTTCTGAGGATGGAACGGAAATCACATACGAGCAGAGCAGTTTTTCGGTCACAGGTACTATTGTACAGAATGCTCCTGTTGCCGGAGATCAGCAAATGATCCTGGTTAAGGATGGAACGAGATATTATATTGTCAACAATGATGCGACCCTAACGGAAGTCGGGTATGACAGCGCGACGGGTACAGTAAGTGTCATTGAACCTATGCTGTGGACATTTGAAGGGAGCGGCAACAACCGTCACATCTATTTTAATTCCGAAGCAACAGGTTTCGGAACGAATCAGCTAGCATCTGACTACTATCGCCGTTATCTGGATCCTACTGCATCCACAGCTACGCATAATGGCTATACAGAGGAAAATAAAGATGTATCCGTATCCCTTGGCGATTATTATCCTGCCCAGTGGTGGAACCAGGATACAGGGACATATGTGAGCAATAACTATGTCAGTAATCGTAACACGGCTCTGAATGAGACCACCCTCACGTATGATGAGGGAAGCCATGCAATTCATCAGGGAAATACGTATTTTGCTATCGAAAGAGATGATGACGGTAAGCCAGTGAGACTTGTCGGTCAGGAAGGTTCTGCAGGTGCTGCTACGTTTGAATTTGCTGAGGCATCTGAACTCCCTAACGGTTTTCATCTGGTTAACGCAGTCAACCACATCGATATTTCTATTAAGGGGACGGCGAAGGTGGACGTACCCCTGGCATACGGAAGCTACTACGGTCCTAATGGAGCTGCCGGCCCCGCTATTAAAGTCGTGGACGATAACGAGAAGCTTGAACTTGGCGAAGCACAGATGGTGGATCCTACCCAGCTCGGGGTTACTGCTGATGACATGAAGCGTGCGACGATTTCCGCCTCCTCACCGAGTAATCCCGAATTGAACGATGCTTTCTATATAACAGGTTTTTCACAGAACACGGGTACTGCTTACAGTACACCGCAGGTTCGAATTGAAGGTAAGTTTCTTGTTGCGGATGTTCCTGCAGATCAGATGTATAATGGTCACTCGCTCCGAAATGTCGATGGAAACTTATATGACGGACAGGGCTGGTGGGGAACCGGCAGAGACTGGAACTACGTCAATGCGGTCCGGGCAGCAAGACTTGCAAATAAAGTTACGTACACAGTCACTGTCATAAAAACTTTGCAGTATTATCTTGTGGATCCTGAACTTGGACAACTGTATGACAGTGAAGGAAACCCGATCATTGTCCCGGTCGATGTGGCATTTTCCGCAAGCTTTAATTACTGGGATGACGAGAATTCTGCAAACGGTGGAAATGAGTGTCCTCCTATTCAGGGAAATAGTGACTGGAAAGCAGGCGACATCCCAAACCATGACCTGAGCGGTATGGATTTCAAGCTTGGCGGAGATGCAGAAGATCCTAATTCTCCCTTGCTGGCTCTCGAAATTACAAAGGTTATCCAGGATGTGAACGGTAATAGGATTGCTCTTAAGACGCCGGTCACTAATACGTTTGAAATTCATAGAAGTACGACAGCCAGAAAAAATGGCGTTAGGGACATTAATGTCGACGAATATAAAACACCTGTAGATGATGGGATTTATGAGGGATATAGCCCGCTTCACGATAAGAAAATTACTGTCGGGGAGCAGGGTATGGCACTTGTCTATGATTACAATGTCACTGAAGGTATGTACTACATCGTTGAGAAGTCCGATAATGAAAATCTTCCGAAAACTATTACAGATACTAACGATAATGAATGGAAGTACGTAAAGACATATATTGAAACGGAATATGTCCGCCGCGGTGACAAGTATGATGACAAGGATGAGTATCCGAATCCTATGCATGTCAGCCAGGACTATACAACCGCTGACGGTGAATACAAGAGCGTTCCTGAGGTCCTGGGTAAATTCACAACATTGACCGGTGAAGAAAAAAAGAGCGGTTTCCTGGAATTCTTCGTATACAATATTTATGAACCGGATAAGACGGAGATTACATTTAATAAAGTGTGGCCTGATGCTGAAGGCGAAGGAACCGATAAAACTATCACGATTGATGGGATACAATATGATCTGAGTGATATGCGTATTGAGGCACAGCTGCTTAGATATGTGAACGGCGTTCTTGAAGATGAGAATACGACTAAATCCGCATTAGGTGAAAGTGTCTGGAAACAGACCCTGGATGGCGTCGCTGACTCTGTTTCAATCGGGGATGATCCTATAGGGTATGAGACTTCTAACTGGAGCTGCATATGGACGAACCTGCCATCAGGCAACGGCGGTGATACTTATACTTATAGTGTGAAAGAAGTCTCAGTAAAGACAAAAGACGGCACTGACCTTACCGACAAATTCATTCAGATTACAGATAGGACGGGCTCTAGTGGTGTAACGGTGACAAATACACTGAATAATACCAATGTGACATTGGAGAAGCAGTGGGATCCCCTTCCGGATGGAAACTGGAGCGCAACATTTAAGATTCAGCGTTCACGCAGACAGATTACGGATAGTGAAGGAAATACTGTAACCAACAAGTCCTGGTCAGAGTGGGAACAGGCGAAGGAATCGAATGGCACGAATATTGACAATGTAACCATCAATCAAGATACAACTGATGCAAAGATTACTCTGAATAATCTCCCCAAGTATTATAAAGATGCTGATGGAGTCATTTGGGAGTACAAGTATAAAGCGGATGAGGTTTCATTTACTCTTAACGATGCAGTTTCTGAGTGGAATCGCGAGGTCGCTCAAGAAGGCGACAGTGCTCATGGTTATGCGATTGTTGTCAAAAACAAGCAAAGCACTACCACAACTGTCATAGCCGAGAAGAAATGGAGAAGCAGTGTCGCAAGTGATACCGATATCGGTAGCGATGATAATAACGATTCCGACGAAAGCGGTGCGGGCAGCAGTGAATCCGGGAGCAGCAATGAGGGGAATAATATTGCGGATCCTAACGTGACTGCGGTTGAATTTAAGCTTTATGAGCTGATAACCGATGATAAAAGACCGGAAGATGCGGTAAAGATTGGTGTAAAATGGTATAAGCCTGCTACCAATGCCGACGGACAACCGCTGCCGAGCAATACCAATCCCCAGAAAGTTTCCAGGGGTGGAGGCGATGCATGGACAGGACAGGAAAAAGCCACTTGGACTAATTTGTCAAGAGATAAGACCTACTACGTGCTGGAGACCGGAATCTATTATAAGAACGGCTCGAGTGAGCTTTACCTGCCTTCCGCTCCAAACTATTCCAGCGGAGGGGAAGTTGACCTCGTAAACGGGCAGCGAACCGCAACGATCTTTAATGCGCCGATTACTTTGCAGCTTTCAAAGAAGTGGAGTGGTTTAACAGAAGATGAAGAGTGGCCGGAAGGCTTTACGGTAGAATATTCTATTGAGCGTGAGTATTCCTATAATAACGGATCTGATTTGGTGACTGGGAAGGACAATTCTTTTGAGTTTAATGTCACAGCAAATAATGAGAATTCCCAGTATCTTCTTAACAACGACCAGAGAGTTATAAATCTGACGGGCATGTTTCCTGCAGGCGGCGTAAGGGATGGACATATCGTTTCTTATACCTACTTTGTGAAAGAGACAAAAGTCAATACTCCGAATGACAGCCCTTCCTATACTTTTAAAACCGGAGAGCGTAAGGTGTTCCTGGAGGATGGAACTACTGTTGGATTGCTTAAGGCTGACTTGAATAATCAGCTGACAAGTGTGAGCGTGAGAAAGGAGTGGACAGGAAATCATGCCACAGATCAGGCTACTGTAACTCTATACAAATATGTTGATACCAGTCAGCAGCAGACGAAAGTGATTACTGTAAAACTTGCCGAAAATACGGATGATGTTGCAACGAGAACTAACCTTGGCAACAGGACGGTTTATGTTGTCATGGATGGAGATGAAGCAACTAAGCAGGAATTAAGTATTAATAGCGATACAGTCACGTTTGAAGTCGCAGACGATGCGGAACACTATTTTACCTACAGTCTAAGCGATACCAACAACGGAAGGCTGACAGTTACCGGACAAGGACACGCACATGCCGGAGAAACAGTCAATGTAGCTGTGCAGGATAATATTGGCTCCAGAAAAACTGTTATATTTAAGCTTGTCGATAAAGATCATGTAACATTGGGATCTGGCAAATACGTTACTGTAACCTTTAATGGGGAAGAGAAGCAGTTAACTAATGACAATGGCTACACTGCAACATTTTATGTGCTGGGCGAAGGTACATTCAACGCCGATTATATTCCAAGTGACCCGGTTTATATGGGAATTACAGGAGAAAATGGCGGAGTGGCGCCGAGACAAATAGCAATCAATCAGGAAACTACAACCATTAACCTTGAAGCAAGCACCAGCCAACCATTTACCGTAAGACTGGATCAGGCTGATCAGGCAAGCAACAAGTGGGGCGATGGTGATTTCATCCGTGTGCTTATTGATGATGGAGACCGCGGGTCGATTACATTTAGACCTGAAAACGGGACAGTTTCCGGTTGGGGAAGGCTTAATCTGGGAGATGATAATTACCACTCCCTGACTATTATATCCGGTGGAAATATTACTAATGCCAGATTTGAAAATAACGTAACGCAAGGAAAGAACGGAGGCAGCGTTGGCGTTAAGTGGGATTATGACCCAACACTGTCATTGGAGAAGGGTACTTTAACTTTCAACATCGTACCTGATGGAAATTTCAGGATACAGGCACCCGGTTTAGTACCATCTGGCTCTGGCGTCGACACGAATGTTCAGAACAGCTATAGAACTGATGTTAACCTTGATAAAAACAATACACAGAAAATAATTAACAATATACCGATCTCGTGGACATATTCTACAAATCAGTTTCGTGATTATGACGTGCCGAGTGGAAAAACATTGCATGTTGAAGGTGAGGGATGTACAGCTACAATTCAGGGGTATACATTAACTGTTTCCAATATCACAAGTAAAACGCCGACCGTAACCTTTTCCACAGTTTCGAATAATGGAACGAACAATGTGAGTCCAAAGCGGAGTGTCTCATTATTTGCAAGACTTCTGAGTGTTCCAACTAGGTTGTTTAGTGCCGGAAACACGCGGACAAGCTTTGATGCAGACAACGGTTTAAGTGTGACTGGCGTTGAAAATCTTCCTCAAGGCGCAAAAATAGTCGGCACTTATACCGGTACCGGAGACTCATGGTATTATACATGGAAAGATCTGCCTTTAGTCGATGAACAAGGCAGAACGATTCAGTACTTTGTGAGAGAAACAGGCGTAACTACCACAAGACCATATGAAACAGTTGTAGCAAGCCACACAGTTGTACAAAATGATGATGGTTCCTATAGTGTTGTCATCAATAATACTACAACAGGTGATGAGCCTCAGACCGGTGCTATAAAGATTACAAAAGAGGTGATGGTTAATAATAGCGCTCCGACAGATTCTAACAAGGCAAAGACAAATGGAACTTTCGAGTTCTCTGTCAACGGGATCGCGGATACTGATACAAAAGATATTTCTCACACGGTCAAGATTACATTTGCCGATGGGAAGGCAGTAAAGTATCAAATCGACAGCGACGAAGAACAGTCAGTTTCCGGAACAGATAATACCTGGTCAGTCATACTGGATGAACTTACTCCAGGCGATTATGCAATCGCTGAGACTGCGCCGACAAATGGCATGGTTTTGAAGACAGTAGAAGGAACCAATGTGAATTCAAGCACTAAAGTTGCTACGGTTACTGTAACGGCAGGCGATACGACTCCGACCAGCACAAACGCACAGGTGAAATTCATAAACAACTACACGGAATATGAAGTAGTGATTGTGAAAGCTGATATCGGAAACACGACGAAGAAACTGGGTGGAGCAGAATTTGATCTTTATACCGCTTCTCAAGTCGAAGAAAAGGATGGCAAAAAGGTTGTAAAAGAGAATGAAGAGCCAATCAATTCAAGTAAGTTAGTATCCTCGTCTGCTGAGGACGAGAGCAAAGGAAAAGTTTCACTTGGAACTCTTGCAGCGGGTACGTATTATCTGTTTGAGACAAAAGCACCAAGTGGGTATATTATAATGGATATGCCTGTAACAATCATGGTTTCAGAGGGGAACGTCAGCTTAATGCAGGGGACAAGAAATGAGACTGGAACGATTACACAAGGAAAGGCAGAACTTACTGTAATGAACTCTGCTGGAGTAACGCTCCCGAACACCGGCGGCACCGGCACCTTCATGCTGTATCTTCTCGGCTTCGCACTGGTCGCATTTGCAGGAACCGTTCTTATGATAAGACGGAGATTCGGCAATGCAGCCTGACGACCGGCCATACGGCGGGCAAACAAAACGTAACAAAAAAACAGAGGGATCAGCCATGGTGCTGATCCCTCTGTTTTTGCAAATCGAACCTCCCGGGCAGGACAGATACAATATCCTTGGAGCGGGAGGCGATGCTGTGGAAAATCTTACAAAGGTTTTTTGTTATGGCAAAACGGTGGCTCACAGTGTCCTGTCATAGCTTTTTGATTTTTGCTGATTTTCGGTAGAAGGAGATACCATAACACAGAAAATTCTGATAGCCTGGTTCTATGCTTCGCGCATATCCCTTATCTACGATCTGTTTCAGCGCTTCATCACAGTCTTTATCCATCTGCTCCCCACTGTTCGATTTCTTTGCCTCGATCAGCATTGCCCTGCGGTTCCGACGATCCTTCACCAGTACGTCAAACCTGCCGAGCCCGCTCTCCTTGTTGGAATCCACGGAATATCCCATGCCGACAAAGAGCCCGGCAAGGAAGGCATGATAGTAGTCTTCGTGATAATCATTATAGCTGATTGTATCCCACAGAAAATCGTCCAGATGCTGTGTTGCTCCGGTGACATTTCCATCCCATAGCGCTGACATAAGCTCTCGCTGTTTACTGTTATCAAGTGTTTCCGTAAAAAGCTTTACCACGGCGTCTTCAAAAATCCCATTGATCTCGGTGTTCGGGATTTTCAGACTGACTGTATTTTCTTCCTCGTTTGGATCGGCTTTCGTCAAATATCCGGTCATAAGAAGAATACTCCAGAGATTCTGTTCTGAGTCGTGCAGGGAATCATATGTCAGTTCATCTGATATTGTCTGCCTGATACTGCCTCCGTTCATCAACACTTCGAACTTATCATGTATATCCCAGCCAGTGTGACTGACAAAATCCCGGATCACGCCGTTACTGCTGGTATTCTTCCAGTAGTTCTTTGGCTTCGCCTCTGATTTATACAGCAGCTCAGACGCGTAATTCACTACATCCCAGGGACAGTAAACCGGTGTGTTCCCGAACACATATCCGTCATACCAGGATCGGAAAGTATCCGCTTTATGTGTAAGATCAGCCGCCCGAAGGAGCGCATTCACTTCTTCCTGAGTAAAGCCAAAATACTGGCTGAAACGATCATCCAGCACGGAATATGACGCAAAATTGTTCGTGCCGGTGAAAATGCTCTCCCCGGCAATGCGAAGACATCCTGTGACTACTGCCAGCCGCAGGTATTCATTGGTCTTGATCGAAATGCTGAGGATTCCTTTGATCAGATCCAGCATTTGCTCATAATACCGATTCTTTGATGTGTTCTTTTCACTGGCCTTGGAGAGTGGAACATCATACTCATCAATAAGCAGGATCACCGGTTTCCCGTATACGGCGTTCATCATGCGCATGATTGTCTTCAGCGCACCTTTGACATCCGCCAGAGTCGCTTTCTGGTACCTAAGCCGTTCAAATATGTCTTTGTCCGCCGGATCAACGTTTTTCCCTTCGAATAATTGCGCAATCAGCTTGCAGTAATCTGCCAGGATGGATTGCATCTGCCTATATGCGCTTTCAAAATCCAGTCCGTCCACATCCTTGAAAGAGATGAAAAGTACAGGATACCGATTCATCCACTCGGCGCAGAAAGAGTCATGCTTTACAATATCGAGCCCTTCGAAGACAGGCCTGCTGTCGCGGTTAATATCGAAGAAGCTTTCCATCATGCTCATATTAAGAGTTTTTCCGAAGCGACGCGGACGGGTGAATAACGTGACTGCATTGGCCGCGTTTTGAACGAGATCGTAGATCAGCTCCGTCTTATCGACATAATAGGCTCCGCTTTTTCTCAGCAAATCAAAATCTTCTCTGCCGACTTCGAACTGTATGGACATTGCCTGAGCCTCCTTTTTAGTTGCCGGTCTTTGTTATATTCATGCTATCATTTTTGTGGCTTCTGTGCAAGTCATGTGGCGTTAACCATATAGAAGCTCATGGTTCCCATTTTTTGATGCTGCAGGATTTGCGCCATTATCTTATATTTTTTTAATGAAACAAAAAATTTCCTGTTCCCATGGCTATTACTTCAATTAAGTAGTATAATTATTCATCTATAAATATTTATATAAAATCTTAGACGGACTGGTGCATGCCGGTATGGTTTTGATTGAAGCATTGCGCGCCGATTGATCAGGTTTGCACTTATATGATATCCTGACAAGCTTATGTGATAGAAAGAAGGAACGCCATGGGTCGCTTAATTAAATGGTTCAACATAATCATAAAAAAGCAGAAAGGAGCAAAACGCTGGCAGAAAGTTGTCACGGTCATGGCGGCCATGATAACATTTGCAACAACATACGCATTAATACTTCCGGCCATCACTGTCGAAAAGAACAGCACAGAGGAAGTTGGGGGCATGTATCTCGAGCAGACTGCAGAGCAGGACGAACTGCTGGAAGAAAACGCCCTCAAACCCAACGGTGTCAGCATAGCCGCGGATATGGACAACGCGGTTACTTTTGCGTGCGCAAATGATGACATGACGGCGACCGCCGTCTTCAGCACAGACGAGATTATTCCCGAAGGCACCGAGCTTGTCGTGAGTATTGTCGACCCGGCGTCGGAAGAGTATGCGGCTCTCCGGGGAAGATCCGAAGGTCTTCTCGACAAAGAGTTCATTTATGATGTGACGAGCTGTTCCTTCTATGACTTTGCCCTGGTATGTGACAATGTCGACGTGACACCAAAAACAGGCATGGTTGATATTCAGATCATTTTCCGGAATAATACAAATCAACATGTGAATGATGTTGTTTATGCGGAGAGATTTGCAAGACCGTCAGAAGATGCTGATGGGTTTGTTGCCATGGCAGTGAGCACAGCAGAAGCTGAGGCTGAAGCCGGTGATACCGTTTCTATGAATGGTACAGCTGTGAATGATAATTCGGCTGGTGAATCAGGGGATCCTTCAGCTGGCGAAGATGAACTGGTGTCTCTAAATATCGATGAATCTTCAGTGATTGAGCTCTCCGATGGTATTATTACGTCTCTTTCTCTGAAAGGGAGTGATCTTTCCCGAAGTGACAGTCTTGTTGGCATTATTGCCGGGTACGTAGACGAGGAGATTAAAGCGGCAGCGGCTGAGACCGATGCGGAGATTCCTGAATACGATGAATCTCAGGATGAAGACGCACCGAAGAGCCCTGGTGTAGATGCGTCGGGCAATGCTGACAATAACGTTTTGAACAGTTCAGAAGAGGATTCTTCCGACACTTCTGCTGAGGATGCGAGGAAAGAAATCACGGATGCATTCCAGATGAAGACTCTGAAGGCCTCCGGCAGCGACTATACTGTTATCCTTACCTATGATGAGACTTCCGGCATCTCGGAGGAGGCTGTCCTCACTGTCTCTGAGATAGCACAGGGTTCAAAAGAATATAACACCTATCTTGAAGAAACTAAAAAAGCAATGGGACTTAAGGAAGAGGAGACTCTTCCTGGTTTTGCTGCGCGCTTCTTTGACATCAAGATCATGGTGGATGGGAAGGAATTTAATCCGGAATCGGGTGTGTCAGTTGAGATTACGTATGCGGAACCACTGGCTGAGTATTCCGATACGGAGGTCAATGCTGTTCACTTTGCAGACGAAAAAGCTGAGGCGGAGATGATTGAAGCCAATACGGCTGAAGTTCAGGATGATGGCAAAGCGACCGTTGAATTTACAGCGGAGTCGTTCTCTGTGTATGGTGTTATTTATACTGTGGACTTCCACTGGGAAGTAGACGGGAAGATATACGAATTCAGCATTCCCGGCGGTGGGTTTGTGTCACTGGAGCACCTCGTGGAAGTGCTTGGTATCGGAACAGGTGATGCAAATGACGCTTCCGATCCCTCAGATGAAGATGCTGATAATGAATCTTTGGCAGAAAACGTTGAAGATGCGAATACAGAAGGAACTGATCCTGCAGGGGAAGCGGATGCTCAGGAAGCTGAGGATACAAATGAAAACGCTGAAATAAATGAGGCTGCGGGCGGCGAAACTGCAGAAGCAGATGAGAGTGAAGAAGCAGCAGATTCAGCAGTTAGTTCCACAGATGCACATGAAGATGCGATCAATCTGAACAGCATCCCGGTCAGCGAAACGACGAAACAGTTTGTGGCAGATATAGAGAAGGTGGAATTCAGTACGCCGGACCTGGTCTGGGTCGGGAAGGTCGAAAATGACAGCACTGTTGGAGGACTGAAGGAAGCCAATAACCTGGAATGCCAGTACAGCGCCAAACTGACAGAAGAACAGATCGCAGAGATCAATGCACAGACGGTAGAAGTCGGAGACTGGGCACTGATTAGTCTTTATCCGTTCGATACAGAGGAAAGCCTCATTGTCACAATGAGGAATGGGGATGTATTTACCATTCAGGTAACGGATGACAATGTTGAAGTAGGAAGCAAATTTTTCAGAGATATTCTGGATGGAAAGTATTTTTACCTGTATACGTTCTATGAAGGTGATCAAGGTTCTAATATGGCTGCGACCCGTGGGGATTATTATCTCAAATATGATGGGTCTGCAAAGCGCCTGAATCAGTTCATGCATAATATTGACAATGATGTCATTGATGAGCTCGGAAACGATTATCTGTGGCAGATCGTTTGGGAGGATGATAGTGAAAATTTATACGGCGGCGCGTGGAAAATCAGGAATATGGGTCAGCCGGATTTCTACCTGACGTTAGAAGACTATTATACAATTACTTCTGAGAGTGACCGTTCCGGTATTAATATTCTGGCAAAAACCGCAGACGGGACGGATGCATTGCTGTTTCTCGGTAATGCGGATGAAGAGTACTATGCATACTATGAATCCCAATTTGATTTTTCCGGGTTCAGCCTGGATAACGGAGATACGGAATTAAAACTTGTTTTTAATCATTCAACACATACATTTGATATTGATACAAGTGCCTATGTTTATCTCGGTGTTACGATCAAAGCGGTATCGGTCGACAATGTACAGCCGGTTGTTACCTATACACAGGATGATATTACAAAGGGTAAAGTGAGCTTTTCTGATGAAACTGGTAGGCTGCACGAAACAAACAGCAGCCTGCTGACAATTTCTCAGGACACTATGAGTTCCGGTCAATCCAGATATCTTGTTACCGCTGAACCGGCAGACGGGTATCATTTAAGAGAGTGGCAGGTTGTATCGGGAACAGTAACTGCTTGGGGATCTTCCTCCGGAAAGACGGCTCAGAGTTTGACGATTCAACCGGTGACAGAAGGTGGAAATGCGGTCATTAAGGCTGTTTTTGAACCAAATCAGACGATTGGCGTCACTCAGAATAATATAGAACATGGTCATGTAGAATATAACAATGGAGCAGATACAATTTCGTCTGACAGCACGAATACTACCATAGATGTTTTAACTGTTGGTCCGAATACTGAGGGAAATTACAGAGCACTTTATAATATTTCTGCTGTGCCTGCGGATGATTATCGTTTTGTGAAATGGGAAGTTGAAGGTGATGGAAGGGTTGTTTCCTGGGGGAAAGATAATTCCATGACAGAGTACAGCACGCAGATAAGCCCGTATGTCACTGAAGGTACGGTTACGCTGAAAGCAATCTTTGAAAGGATCCCAACAGGTACTACACTTGATCCCAGTACGGAAGCCGGTCAGCTGGTGAGCCAGCTCATGCGGGAATTAAGGGAGGATTCTGCGGATTTCAGGAAGACGGCGCATGTAGTTGATGAGGATAAGAGAATATTCCAGGTTAATCTGTCTGCTTCTTCAGAGCGTAAAGTGATCGGTCCGGATATCACACTTTCCTTTATTACAGATATCTCAAGATCCATGTACTTCCCCGCGAATCTTACGCCGGTTACCTATACCAGTAATGATAATGTGAAGCCAAACAATTTAGAAAACTGGCTTAAAGGACATGGGAGAAACTCTGACGGTACTTATAATACTTATTACATGATAGCGGATATCAACGGAACAGCCACGGTTCTTGCATTGTTCCATGACACGGACGGGAACTGGAAAACGATGGATGCATCCTATTATGATGATATTGCGCATGCCGGTGAACAGATCGGCACTTCTGGAAATTACAGATCAGCACCTCCAAATTGCAGGAAAGGGGGGTTCAGCAATACTTATTTGCAAAATAATAACGGAACATATCGAATTCGTACCGGTGGATCATATGATGGAGGATATTCCAGCTGGTATCCGATTTCAGATTTAGATAACAGAGGAAACATACGTCTTTATACAGCATCATCTACATCAGATCAAGATGGGGTTTATTTTACCCGATTGGATTATCTTAAGAAAGCAGTGAATATCATAAGTGATGTTATTTATGCAGTAGATGAAGATGCTGAAATCGGGTTAATTACGTTTGCTAAACAATCCTATACCAGAGATGCGACTGGAAACAGAGTTTACACATCCCCGGATGCCAAATCCTATGTAGCGGAATTGTACGGAAAAGATGATGGCTTCCCGGGTCTTGATAATATTGTTTTAACTGGAGGTACCAGACAGGATCACGGACTGGAAACAGCTAATGATATGCATTGGTATAATGCTAATCCTGACCATCCGCAGGTTGCTATTCTGATCACTGATGGCGCTCCAAATACGACAGACTCCGGAAACTATTCAGATCCGTGGGGGCAACTCATTAATCCTCGGGCAACAGTTCTGAAAAATCTGGATGTAGAGCTGTATACTCTTGGATTGAGTCTGGAAAACGTTGGTAATAATAAACAAGCATTATACAAAATAGCCGGTGAAAAAGGAGATAATCCCGGCACATGGAATGCATCGACTGGTCTGTGGTCAGGAATTGATAGTAAATATCAAAACAACGCAGAAACGGGTGAGGAAACTATTGAGAGGCTGATGGATATTCTTCGAAGTATGGAGATCACCGGAAATCTTCTCGGAACGGTCAGTGATACGGTCGATCCCGCTTTTTATCCGGTAGATTTAGATGGCTATCCCCTTCAGGAAGGTGTTTATATTAAAAATGGCGAAAATACCGTACGTCTTGGGAATATCAATGACTATTTATTGGAAGACGGAACTCCGAGACAGAGAATACGTGGAACAAACAGACCCAATCCTCTCTATAATGAAAAGAATACTATAGAGTACTTTACATGGACAGAAGATGAAGGAGTCTGGACAATTACATGGTATAACCAGCTGATCGAAACGGTAAAGACGAATGGTGATGCCGGATGGACGAGCAATTTCCAGATAAAGGCAAAGGAAGATTTTCTTGGGGGAAATGCGATCAATACGAATGAAGGAGAAGCTGCAATTTCAGCAGATCGCTTTAAACAAAAGGCACATCCCGAGACGATTGGTTCGTTTGCTGAGCCGGTAACTGCTTCGGTCTCAACACCCCGGGTGAATGTTGTCGAGCTGCTGCTTGATGATCAATCTACGGAGTGGACAGTTTATCTTGACACAAGCATTAACAGCAGGCAGGAACTGGAAGCGTTATATGATCAGATACCTGTCTATGAAAGAGTGACGAAAACAGACAGCGATAATCGCATTGATTCCGAAGGAGAACATTGCCCGCCAGGTGCGCAAACGGGATCCGATATTATACCGTTCAGTGAAGTACTTCCATTAAGCTCTTCGGAATGGGACCGTCTGATGTCAGGTGAGACGATCACACATCATTATGAGGCTTACGGTCACATGGATGTCGGCGTCATAAAAGTGGAACTCATTAAGGAGGGATTGGAGAAAAAAACAGTTCATCTGGGTCAGCATCCCGCATCACCGGTAGGAGATGGATCAGAGAAATATACATTGAAAGTAACGTATACTCCTAACCCGGAAGATGCATCTACAATATGGAATACGACCTCAGGAGAATCGAGAGGCAGAACAGCAAATACAATGACCAGTGAGAACCATCATACAGTCAATGTTTATGCAGAACCTATACAGGTATTCAAGAAGGATGATTCAGACGAGGATGTCCGTGGGGCAACTTTTTCTCTTTATCGCAAAGCGAAGGCTGGAGAGAGTGGAGTCTCACTGGCGGAATATGACGAGACCCTCACAGACTCATATTATTGTATCAGTTCGCAGACAACAAATGCCGATGGTATAGCAACTCTGGCCCTTCCTTCGGATGGACAGAATTCAAAGTATCTCCTTGTCCCGGGAGAAGAGTATTATCTGATCGAGACTGTTGCTCCGGCTAATTATAAGCAGGATACTTCAGTCAGAATAGTTACGGTAGAAACAGCCTATGAATCTGTCACAGATCTAACCGGAGAAAACGTTTCTACAGATGATTATCCTTATAACCGGGAAGAAGGTGTCATTATTAAAGTGGATGGAACCCCGGCGGTAATAGTGGATACATCCGGCAACCCTGTTTCTTTAGAGGATGGAAATGGAAGTTCGGGTGAAACAGAGCCTCCTGATGGAGGTGACAGCGGCACTGGGAGTGATGGCGAAGGAACAGGCGGCCGTTTATATGTACTGAGCAGTGACCCTGTATTGTTCCAGACTACGATCCTGAATATAAGGATTACGGATTTCAGATTCAAAAAGGTTTCAAAGGATGGAAGCGGGCTGGCAGGAGCGATCTTCCAGCTGAAAGCAATTAAAAATGGAGCTGAAGTTCTTGTAAGTGAAGATCCTGATTATGAAGACATTGTTGGAATATCAGATGAGATCGAAATCGAAGTTGGCGGCGAAAATCAGGTATTTAAAAGTGCTTTTGTAACAACCGGGAATGAACAGATTATCAGCAGATTAAGGGATGGAACATACATTCTCGAGGAAGTCTTTGTCCCCGCAGGCTACGTAAAATCAATAGGAAAAATCCAGTTTGTCATCAGCAGGGGCATTATGAGAATGGATATGGAAACACCATTGCCGGATGACATTGTGTTCGTCCCTGGCAAGCAGACAGTAAATGATCCGACGTTGGCATTCCTCACTGTGAAAAATACCCCCGGCGCAGCCCTTCCGAACACCGGCGGCCCCGGCACGAACCTCATCTACCTCCTTGGCTTCCTTATGACAGGACTTGCAGGTGCGGGTCTGATGATGAAGAGACGGAGGAGAAACGCGGCATAAGAAGCATAGAGAAGTCAGTCACTTCGGTGGCTGGCTTTTCTTTCAAGAGCGAGTTAGCTATATCTAATCACAAGAAAAAAGATCAGCACCTGCTGACTGTAAGATCAGAAGGTGCTGTGTTGGTAGTTATGCCGCCATTGGCATGGCATTCGCGTTAATGCTTTCCACGACAGACATGATCTTTTCAAACGCAATGATGTTTTCTCCAAAGTAAGCGTCAAATGCACGGTGTCTTGACTATCTGAAGATAATTGTTCCTATCAGCCGGTGTTTTCCACTTTGGTGGATAACTCCGGCTGTTACTCTATTTGCCATGACTATATCAAAAAAATCTAAAAACTCCACAAAACCACCGACACCCTTCAGGTTTTTTAGACTTTTTAGGTTTTTTAGATTCATGCAGATCGGCCTATGCAGTATACTTCATGAGTTTTCGGCCTGTCGGCTCTACATCCGAGGGTGGAAGACATGTTTCCAGAAGTTCCTTTTTCTGCTGTGCTTCATATGACTTGTATTCTTCTGACCAGGGCATCAGACTATCCAGATACTTCCTGCTGACTTTTAGATGCGGTGTGGCTGGCGCTTTTTCCAGCAGGTACTTAAGATAGAAATAGACGTCCACACCGTTAGATTTCGCGGTCTCCACAATCGTGTACATGATAGCGGATGCCTCGGCCCCTTTCGGGGAAGTGCAGAACCTCCAGTTGCCCCGCCCGATTGAGAACGATTTCGCAAGGCGCTCACAGAATTATGCGAATGTTCGCATAATTCTGTGAATGCCTACGGAAGCGTACTGCTGTCGGGCGGCTGATCTGTATGCTGAAGGATGAGAGGCAGCGCCTGGTCATGACGGCACATTATATCTGCATGGCTGACTGGAAGCATATCTCCGCAGTATTCGGACATCAGGACAGATGGGCAAAGGATATCCATGTGAAGGCCATGAAGGTCATTGATGGCCTGTTCCGTAGCGACGACTGGTACGCCGCCGACCATGCTGCCGATCGGGAGATCGACATTCTTATCCGGGAATGGAAGATTGCCGAGCGCAGATGGATGCTGACGCAGAAGGCGAGGCGGACACCCCGTGTGCCTCCGGGAAACTGGTACTGCGGGATGAACCAGAAGCAGGACAAGTCACCGGCTGACGGAAGAATCGGGGAAGGAGAAGCATATGTATAACAGATTTTTTGACGCGCTGGACAAGGAAGGTGTGGAATGCACCGTCCGTCGCAACACTGGAAATATTGGCGGCGATTATATTGTTGAGACCGGTAACGACCGGGAGCATTTCACAGACCTTGATCTGGAGGCGCAGGAAAAATGCGTGGAGTGGCTGCGGTACAACCTGGTTCCCGCCGGGAAGGTTCTCCACAATCACACCAGCTACGGCATGAAGCATATCCTGCAGGATCGTACCAATGTCTATATGACCAACAACGCATTTAAGGAGCTGATGCTTCTGTGTGGGTTCTACCCATCCGAACCGGATACTCTGAACTGGACGTTCTATGTGAAGAAGACATCACCGATGTTTATGACACAGGCCGACGGCAGGCAGGGTCTGCCGATGCTGGGTGACCCGATGGATTACCATCAGGCCGAATGGGAGTATGAGCATGGCAGCTGGCAGTGCAGTGATTGTGGCGGGGAACCGGGTGGGGACAGTTGCTGGACAGATGCTGAACATACTCCGGTCTATGCGTATTGTCCGAACTGCGGAGTGAAGATGAAGATTCACTGATTTCCGTTTGAAAAACAAATGACGAAAAAGAGTTTTGATTTCTGTTTGAAAAATCAATCCGTCGTTTGAAAACTGTTTGATTTCCTTTGATTCCGTCCCCGGGGTGGGCATATATCCTGAAAGCCTTTAACCACGCAGACCGTCGCCCCCTGCCGTGTGCAAAAATCCGGATTCAAACAGGGGAATAGGGCAAGTGACCTGGGGCCTTCCGAGGAAGCGGAAAACGGCGTAATACCTTATAAACAGCGCATTTCGGGTATGCTTTGAGATGAAATCTCATCTCCCCGGCAGCCCTGTTTTGTTTGAAAAAACGTTCTGGAAATCAAACGAAATCAAAGAAATCAAACGCATATCAGCCCGTTTACCACAGCACAGCCCTGTACGAATAGGTAGTGTAGATAGGCTGCTGCGTGAGTATGTATAAGAGTGCTGCCCACTGAGGCGGCAGGAAGGAAAAATAATGGCTGCAAAAGATGGAACAAACCGGGGCGGGGCCAGGCCCGGAGCAGGACGCAAGCCGAAACCCCTGGCGGAGAAGCTGCAGGATGGTCAGAATGCCGTTGCCCTGCTGATGCCGGAAGACGATCCCTTTGACGGAGCGGAGATCGACGAGATCAAGAAGTTCTTGTCAGAGGACCAGCGCACCGGAGACCTCTATGGAAAAGAAATATTTGAACAGATGGTTGACTGGCTGCGCAGGCGCGGCTGTGCGCATCTGGTATCCCCGCATCTCCTGGAGCAGTATGCGATGGCAATGGCCAGATGGATACAGCTAGAGAGGGTAAACAGCGAGTTCAGGTTTATCAGTAAGCATCCTACAACAGGAGCCCCGATCACAAGCCCGGTCGTGACGATGGCCCAGGGCTATCTGAAACAGGCGAATGTACTATTCCAGCAGATCTTTGCAATCGTCTCTGAGAACTGCCGGGAGCCAGTCACCGGGAACGGCACGCTGAGTGCTGAAGATGCGGCTGCCTATGACCGCATGGAGCAGGAGGTCGTCAACCTCGGTAAGGAGATTGAGCGCCTGGAACGCCGTGAAGCCCTGGATGTGGAACTGAACCGTCCGGTAGGCTCCCCTCTGATCAACCGTCCCGGTATGGCCTCCGATGTGAAGATCGGACATGCTTCTGATGAGTATAAGAAAGCGATGCTCACGGCGCTCCGCTCCAACTTCCGCAATGTCTCTAACGTCCTGATGGAAGGCACGGATGCATCCGGCGGATATCTTGTCCCGACCGAGTATGATACCCGTCTGGTCGAAGCCCTGGAGCAGGAGAACGTGATCCAGACAAGCGGCGAGCGAAAGATCAATGTCGCTGCGTCCAAGCCTGCCGCTTCCTGGGTTGAGGAGAACGGTGAACTGGTCTTTGGTGACGCCACCTTCGATCAGGTGATCCTGGATGCCTATAAGCTTTCTGTGGCTGTGAAAGTCTCCGAGGAGCTTCTGGCTGATAACGCCTATGATCTGGAGTCCTTCCTGATCAATGCATTTGGCCGCGCTGTTGCCAATGCCGAAGAGGAGGCATTCCTGACCGGGGACGGTATTTCCAAGCCGACTGGCATTTTCCACGCCACAAAGGGCGGACAGCTTGGTGTGACTGCGGCTTCCAGTACTGCGATCACTGCGGATGAGGTGATCGATCTGGTGTATAAGCTGAAGCGCCAGTACCGTACCAATGCTGCATTCGTGACCAGTGATTCCACCCTCGCGGCGATCCGTAAGCTGAAGAATGATAACGGCTATCTCTGGCAGCCCGCGCTGAGCGCCGGGGAGCCAGACAGACTGCTGGGCTACCCTGTGTACACGAGCCAATTTGTACCTGCCATTGCCGCCGGACAGCCGGTTATCGCCTTCGGTGATATGAGCTACTACAACATCGGTGACCGTGGGGCACGCAGTTTTGCCGCCCTCCACGAGCTCTACGCCGGTGTCGGTCAGGTGGCATTTGTCGCAAAAGAGCGCGTCGACGGTAAGCTGGTGCTTCCGGAGGCTGTGCAGGTCCTGAAGATGAAAGGGACCGCGGCACAGGGCTGATCATAAATTTGGCGGGGCAGGATGTCAATAGCGGTATCCTTCCCCGCACGTTTTTTAAGAGAGGATTATGGTGTGGACAAGGTGCCTTACAAATCACCTGATGAAAACCTTTGCGGCTT
Source organism: Lachnospiraceae bacterium (assembly GCA_017514845.1). Lineage (GTDB taxonomy): Bacteria > Bacillota > Clostridia > Lachnospirales > Lachnospiraceae > Chordicoccus. Next base: position 33,867 of record JAFWIM010000090.1, on the reverse strand, counting down.
CTTCCGCCGTATGATCACAAAGAAACAGATTGGTGGAGCAGTCGGAATTAAGCAATCATACGGTTGTTCTCAAAACAGGAAATAACATCAAAACGGCAATAGATAAAAAAATTGCCGAAATGATATTGCTTTCGCCAGCCATAGCAGCTATAATATCAATACGGCAAATCAGAGAAAAATTTGCCGGAACGATATTTGGATGGGGGTGACTGGAATGGATCAATCAAAAATACTGGATTCGCTCCGCAGCCATTCTTTATTCGGTCGGAATGATATCTGGGAGATTATGAATTCCGGTACCAGGCAATACAGTAAAAATACGGCCTATGCCCTGCTGCAACAGTATTTGAAAGCCGGATCAGTGAGCCGTGTGGGCAGAAACAAATATACTGTGACAGCCGAAAAAACGGCGTCCTATGAGCATCAATATTCGGAACTGGCAGAGGATGTAGCCAGATCCGTTTTGCGCGATTATCCATACCTGGATTTCACTGTTTTTGAGCTGGTGCAGCTGAACCGGTTTGTGAATCACCAGATTGGCCATAATGTGATTTTTCTCAGTGTCGAGAGTGATCTGGGGGATTATGTATTTGACCGTCTGAAGACGGAGCATCCGGGACATGTGCTGAATCATCCGTCTGTTGAGTTGTACGACCAATATTGGACAGATGATCTGATCATTATCAACAGGCTGCTTACAGAAGCACCGAAGGGGATAAACCAGCCATGGCATACCAGCCTTGAAAAGCTTCTCGTCGATCTTATGGCGGAGCCTTTATATCAGGAAATCATACATCGCGGGGAATATCCTTCGATTTATGAAGGCGCTTTCCAAAACTATGTCATTGATGAGAGCAGGATGTTTCGGTATGCGAGGCGCAGAAATGCGGCGGACCGCCTCAGAACTTTCATTGCAGAGGAGACCAGTATTCAGCTAAGGACGGTGAAGTAATGCTATCAAAAGAAAACTTTACGGAGCAGCATATACGGGAATTGCAAAAGATGAACAGGCGCGATCCAATCCTGCTGGAGAGGACGGTATATGCGTTTGGACTGTTGGAAGCCCTGGTACGGGTGAAGATGCCGTTTATTTTCAAAGGCGGTACCTGCCTGATGCTGCTTTTGGAGCATCCGATGCGGTTGAGCACGGATATCGACATTGTCGTCGAACCGGGAACGGATGTGGATGAGTATATCCGAATGGCATCTAAGATTTTTCCGTTCGTGACTTATGAAGAACAGAAGAGGAAAGGCCGTAATCATATCGAGAAGCGGCACTTCCAGTTCCTCTATGATTCGCCAATCAACGAGGAGCCTTTTTACATCCTGCTTGATATCCTGTTTGAGGAAAACAACTATGCCATGCTGAAGGAACGGGAAATAAAGAATGAACTTCTTCTGACCGAAGGAGAACCAATGCTTGTCCGAATTCCTTCAGCGGAATGCATTCTTGGGGACAAGTTGACGGCTTTTGCACCGCATACAACTGGAATTCCCCTGCACCAGAATAAGGATATGGAAGTAATGAAGCAGTTCTATGATGTGTGCACCCTGATCGATCTGCTTGAGGACTTTGATGCCTTTCGTTCTACCTATGGGCAGGTGTGTCTGTCAGAAATCGGGTATCGAGGCATGGAAATCACACCTGCGGATTGTCTTCAGGATACGATCAGAGCCTGTGTCAGCATAGCATCCCGGGGGAAAACGGATGCGGATGATTATGCTGCCTATCTGAGAGGGACTCGTGACCTGCGCACGCATATCTTTTCGGAGAATTACAGCGCGGAGATCGCGGCATTGAGAGCACCGAGAGTGATATATGCGGCGACCTGCCTAATGACAGATGTTCCTTTTGAAGCTGTAGACAGTGATGATATCGCAGAACTGCCAGGGAAAAAGTTGTCCTGGGAAGAATTATTGCCTCTTGCCAGAGTGAGAAAAGTAAACCCGGAAGGATATGCATATCTGGTAAAGGCAGATCAGCTGCTGACAGGAAAACAGAACCTAAGATAGATAGGCACTACTGGGTACGAGCCCATCGGACTGACCCTCCGGCGGGCTTTTTGTTTGTCACAAAGTGCCGGAAATCATCATGACAAAAGGCTGGAAATTCTCCGTTTTATGGCCAAAATCCGGCCTTCTACCTATAATAATAAGTTGCTATCCGGCCCACCCGGAGGTAATATGCAACTACCCAAACGAGAGGAGGAAAAGAGGAAATGAATATCAGCCTGCCATCGTTTGACGAGCTTGTAACCGCCGGTAAAAAGCCGATATGTACGGAATCCGCCGGAAAAGAAGACCGGTCTTTTTCGGTCATAAAACCAGTCATCGCAGCACAAAAACTGAAGGTCGCGGCCTACTGCCGCGTTTCCACGGACTATGAAGAACAGCAGTCATCCATCCAGATCCAGAAGGAACACTTCAGTTCACTTGCTGCAAAACATCCAGACTGGGAGTTTTCCGGAATATACGCGGACATTGTCTCCGGCACGAAGAAGGAAAAGCGGCCCGAACTGAACCGGCTCCTTAGCGATTGCGCTGCCGGAAGCATCAACCTGGTGCTAACCAAATCGGTATCCCGGTTTGCACGGAACACCACGGATCTTCTGGAAATGGTGCGTAGCCTGACAGCAATCGGGACAGACATTTTCTTTGAACGCGAGAATATCGATACCCGCACGATGGATTCTGAATTCCTGCTGACCATTCTGGCATCCCTGGCGGAGGATGAGAGCCACAGTATTTCTGCAAATTGCCGCTGGGGCCTTCAAAGGCGATTCCAAGACGGGTCATATCGGGCAGCAAACGCTCCATACGGATATGACCTTGTGGATGGTACGTACACTATGAATTCTGAAGAAGCAGAGATCGTCCGGGAAATATTCAGGAGAAGGATCGAGGGGGAAACCACAGGGCAGATTGCAAAAGAACTGAACCGAAGGAACATCCCGACCAAGCGGGCCGGGGAGGTGTGGAAAGGGAAAGAGGTGTCCGGAAAATGGACTTCTCAGCGCATCCTCATGCTGCTAAAAAATGAGGCTTATATAGGTGATCTGCTTTTGCAGAAATGTTACACGGACAGCAACTTCCAAATGAAAATCAATTACGGAACTTATCCGCAGTATTACCTGAAAGACCATCATCCAGCCATCATCAGCAGGGACGATTTTGATACCGTGAAAAATCTATTGCTGGAGACTGGCTGGGGACGGCCGAAAGAAATCAATCACCACACTTTCACAGGGATGTTGTACTGTGAATACTGCGGTTCCGTCTTTTACCGCATTGTAAACCGGAGAGGAAATGCTTACTGGGTCTGCAAGAAGCATAGGCACAAAGCATCAGACTGTCCTTCGATTCCGGTAGCTGAAGCAGAAATTGAAGAAGCTTTCATCCGTGTGATGGAGCGGCTGAAAACCGGTGAAGCCGTAGCTTCTTACAAGGAGAGGATAAAACAGGAATTCCGGGAAGAAAATCTGCAGGTGATCACAGAACTCGAAGGACGTCTGGAAGAAATCGACAAGGAAATACACGGATTTGAGAGGGCAAGGCTGCGGGGAGCGGCTGACGCGTCCGGATACCTGTCCCAGCTGAATAAACTCCGGTCTGAGCGGATGGAGATAGAAAGCCAGCTCGGACGGATGGGAGATAAGAGAATAACAGAAACCGAGGAACTGCAAAAGCTGGTAAACAGCCGATGCGGTTCCTTTGTTTTTGAGGAAGATACATTCCTGGGCACCGTTGAGAAAGTGACCGTCCATGGCCGGGAGGACTTCACCTTCCATTTCCGCTGTGGGCTTGAGGAAAGGAGCGGCAGATGATTGCAGCACAAATGAACAGCGCATCACGGGTAAGGGTGCTCCGGGGGAACCCGGTACAGCCGACAAGAAGAGGACAGAGGCAGGAAACGGCTACAGAGCCAAGATTGAAAAAACGTGTGGCTGCCTACTGCCGGGTTTCGACTGACCATGAAGATCAGGAGACATCCTTCGAAGCGCAGCAGAAGCATTTCAAGAGCCTGATCAGCGAGAACCCTGCATGGGAGCTGGTCGGAATCTATGCGGATGAAGAATCCGGAACCAGGGCTGCCAAGCGGGACAACTTCATGCGGATGATCGGCGACTGTGAAAGCGGGAAGGTCGACATGGTGCTTTCCAAGAGCATCAGCCGCTGGGCGAGGAACACACTTGACTCCCTGAAATATATCCGGAAGCTGAAGGCACTGGAGATACCGGTGATCTTCACCAAAGAAGGTATCAACACCATGGACTCCTCCGGGGAGCTTCTGGTCACGATCATGAGCAGCATAGCACAACAGGAGAGCGCCAGCATTTCCCAGAACGTGCAGATCGGTGTGCGCTACCATTACCAGGAGGGGAAGATCTGCTCCGGGGTGCACAGGCTGCTCGGCTATGAGAGGACGCCGGATGGTTCCCTCGCCATCGTTCCGGAAGAGGCAGAAATCGTCCAGCGCATTTACCGGGATTACCTTGACGGCTACAGCATCAAGCACATCTCGGAGATGCTGCAGGAGGAAGGCGTGGATGGGAGCAAGACAACCGTGACCGGGATCGAGATGCCGAGAGTGTGGAGCCCGAGCGGGATTCAGTACATCCTTGAGAACGAGAAGTATGCCGGAGATTTGCTTTTGCAGAAGTACTACACGGTTGATTTCCTGACCAAGAAGGTCGCGAGGAATACTGGGCAGCTCCCGCAGTATTTTGTCGAAAACAGCCACGACCCCATCATCCCTAAGGAGATTTTCCTGCAGGTGCAGGACGAGATGGCAAGGCGCAGGCACTTCTGGCAGGACTTCCGCTACAGCCACAGCAATGCGCTGGCGAGCAAGGTCTACTGCGGTTCACCCTACCGGAAGGTACAGGGGACTTGGCGGTGTGAAGCTAAGCTGAACAAAAAGAGGCATCCCGGGATTGACTGCACCATGGAATCGGTGAAGGATTCCGAACTTCGGGAAGCGCTGGCTGCCGCCTTTAACCAGCTTCCGAACAAAGGGCCGTTTACGCCGACAAAGTCTTACAGATCAGGAACCTCACAGACCGCATCAAGGTGATGGAAGAAGGGCAGGATCGATACGCCTACCTCTTAAGCCCCACCGGCAAATGCGACAAGGCAGAGACTTTCTACCACCTTACACGCCCCGCCTGCGAAGAAGGGCGCATCACGGAATGCTCGGAGGACGATATCATCCGCTACCTTGAGCGGGTGGATATCTACCCCGACCGCATCACTGTGACCTTCAAAGCCGGGATTGCTGTGGAGATTGAAAGAGCGGAATAAACAAACCTCACCAGCCTGCTGCACGGGCATCCAGATCAGGAAGCCTGTGCGGCAGGTCTTTTTTTGTTTTCATCCGCCGGGAACGCTTAACTATAGGAAGATACAGAGCGTTAGCTTTCTCAGGGAAAGAAGGGGACTTCCCTGCCGAAGTCAACGAAATAATTTGGCAAAAAGCGCAGAAATCCGGGACTATCGTTGCAACATGAACATTGTTTTGCGAAGTAACGATAGTGGGTGGACTTCCATTACGAAGTAAATGGGAAAATGTACGAATTCAGCATTCCCGGGGGCGGATTTGCGTCATTCTACAAGATAGTGGAAGTGCTGGGTATAAGTAACCAGGGGACACAAAACGAATTTGTGGGTGAAAATGCGGCCAAAAAATGAAGGGGAAAATGCGACTGAAAACAGCAAAATCGAGGTTGGAAACGGTAAAAATACGGATGGAAACGATGTTTACAATGAAGTGGAAGAGTCGGGTGTAGAAGACACTGGTATATACAGCGATGCGATAAGCTTGAATAATGTGGAAGTAAGCGATGCTACGAGGCAGTTCTTGGCTGATGTAGCGAGCGTGGAGTTCAGCAATTCTGAACTCGTGTGGGTTGGAAAGGTTGAAGATGCGACCACAGTTGGAGGGCTGAAGGAAGCCAATGGGTTGGAGGTTCAGTATAGTGCGGAACTGACAGAAGAGCAGATTGCTGAGATTAATGGAACAATAGTCGAGTCCGGGGACTGGGCTTTAATCAGTACGCGTCCATTTGATACAGAAGAGAGCCTGACAGTCACCATGAAGAATGGGGATCAGTTCTTGGTGAAGGTGACGGACGGGCAAGAAGCTACAGAAGTTTCCGACATTGATACGGATGGTTTTTATGTAATCTATGTAGATCGATTTTATAATAATACTCACCATTTTTATGCGCTGAGAAATGATGGGGCGTCTGTTGCAGTCCCCAATAATAATTTAGATGCGCTTGGAACCGAATTCACATGGCGTTTTGGTTACGATGGTACTGCATGTTGGTGGTACAATGGTTCAAATTATATCGAACCGGAATGGAGCATGGTAGTCGGAGACAATCCGGGTGGGAGATATCTATGGATCGAAAAACGTGGCAGTGGCTTCGGAATCCATGGAAATTACTGGTCGGACAACTATCTCTCCTGGGACTCTTCAAATGGTTTTAAGATCGTAAACAATGGGTTTGATATTGCGATTAAAATATATGAAAAGGATAAACCGCAGCTAAACTTTAGCGTAGCAGTCAATAATTCATCATATGGCTCTGTTTCTTGCTCAAATACAGTTACTGATCTTGAGTGGAAGAATACTGTGCCTATAGTTGCCACACCAGCTGAAGGATGCTATTTTGTGGGTTGGCGTCGTGGTGACGAAGTTCTTACTGGATATGATTCCACAATTCCAGTAGGAGGAATTGAGTTTACTCAAGATAATCAGGTTCTCACAGCTGTTTTTGCTAAAAATTATACATCACCTGCAACACAGGAGATCAATGAGTGGGTAGATTCATTACTTGGGAATCCGTTAGTATCTGATAAGACTGCTCATGTTGTGGATTATGATAATCGAATATATGAAGTTGATTTAACTGCTTCATCTTCGCGTTATACAATTGATCAGGATATTCGTATTGAGTTTATAACAGATATATCCCGGTCGATGTATTTCCCAGAGTCCTTGTTGAATGAGCAAGACTTTACTGTTAATGGGCAGATCAATTTGGGACAGTGGCTTCTAAATAATGGTGATCCTGAGAAAGTATATTACGTTATAGGCGATGTTAATAATACGGCTACAATGTATGCTGTTTATTTTTCTGGTAACAACTATTTTACAAGGTGGAGTATCGTTGATGCATCATATTATCTCCCTTATGACAATGCAAGCACAAGTGGTAGAATCAAGACAGTTTGTGAGATTTCTAACGGGCGTACTACTATTAGTATCACTGATAGATTTGCAGATAATCGTATTTTTAATGGAAAGATATATAATTCAACGACGAAGCCACCTAAGGATACTGCTGATTGGGATCGTTTAAGCTATTTAACAGCAGCAGTCAACGCAGTATCACGTACGATTTATCGTCTTGATCCCGGAGCACAGTTAGGACTCGTTACTTTTGCGAGCGCTGCAAGTGGGGGAACTTTGTATGGAGCAGATGACGAAGAATCCTTCATTAACGCTTTGCAAAGTATTCAGCCGACAGGCGGAACAAATCAAAGGGCGGCATTTAATCTAATAAACAATAGTAATCCTCCGGTTTTCACTACTAACTCAGGGAAAAGACAGGTGGCGCTTTTGATCACGGACGGAGCACCACAGGGGGTTGCAAGTACATGGGATGAGTCATGGCGTTTAATTGAAGAAGCTGCAGGAATTACAGAAGGAAAAGATGTCGAGATTTGGACATTAGGCCTAGCCTTGGAGCGCGTTGGAAACAACAAACAAAAACTCATGGGTTTAGCTAGCGACGGGTGTTATTCGGGAAATGCGGAGGATGCTGATCAATTAGTTGCTGAGACAAAAAAGATTCTAGAGGAAATGCTGGTAAAAGCAACAGTGATTGGAGAAGTGTACGATACAGTTGACCCGGCGTTTTATCCGATTGATTCTTCAGGTAATCCCATAGAAGAAAGCTATTACTATGCAGACACGACTGGCGGTAGCGTAACTAGGCATTTATCTGCACCATCTGATGTCAAAAAAGCGTATTATCATTGGATTAATGATAATGGCACGTGGTCTATCGCTTATTATAATCAGGAAATAAAATGGCCGGAAAATGGTGGCTGGAAAGAGTCTTTCTTTATAAAAGCAAAGGAAGACTTTATGGGTGGCAATACTATTTCAACTAATAGTGGTGTTGATAACCGGGTTGAGGCAAATCGTGTAAAGCATAGTGGAAGTCCGGACGGCTATTACTGGCTGAATCAAGATCATTCATCATTTAGAGTTGATTATGAAACTCCATATGTCAATGTTGATGAGTTGAGCTTAACAGAAAACTCCACAGAGTGGACAGTCTATTTAGGAACTGAAGTCAATCCGGCAAAAGAACTAAGACAATTGTGGGATAAGATTCGAGTAAATCAGGTTGTTAAGAGTAATGGACTCGATGATGAGATCATTGCTGTTACACAGAGTAGTCAGATGTACTATTCTGATGATTTGCTGAATGATGCAAGTACACCAGACGGAACATCGAATGAAACACTACCATTGTCGCATTTTATCAATGCTGATTTGATAGAGACTCTGCTTAGGCAGATTGAGAATAATGAAACAACGGCAAGTTCAAATTTGATTTATCGATACTTCCCTTATGGACATTCAATTATCGGAAGATTTGAACTCTCCCTTGAGAAAACTGTAAATAGTGCTGCAGCAGAAGATGGGGCACCGGAAAAGCACGAAACGAAAGAAAAAGGCGAAGAGAGAGAAGCCTATACGCTTAAAGTGACTTATATCCCAGTAAATGATGGGGCTTGTGAAACCTATACTCATACGACGCAAGGGAAATCCGCAGGGAAGGTTGCTGATGGATATGATGGAACAACCGGTAATAAACTAGACAGTGAAAACACTCACAAGATCCATGTTTACGCCAAGAATCTTGAAATCCAGAAGAAGGATATGACTGATACAGATAAGCTTATTGACACTGCAAAGTTCAAACTGTATCGTACAGCAAAGAAGGTAATTGACCCGGATACAGGAGAAGAAACAAATGAGTATGAATCCGGAGCAGTTGATCTTACGGTTGGCGAAGAGACAAAGAAAGTAGTTCAGATAGGAAGCGAAATGTCTACATCCGGCGGCAAGATTACAGTTGAAAATCTGTCGTATGCTCCCGATGGCGTATATTATCTTGAGGAGACTAAAGCCCCGGCTGGTTACATTATTTGTGAAAGTCCTATGACGATACGTCTGACTTTGAAGGATGAGTATCGGGATTACAAGGATCCGAATCCAATAATCACGGATATTAGCAATACTCCGTATAATTGGACACAGACAGTCCAGAAGCTGGCATATGCGAATTCAAAGGATGGTACCGGAGACAGTGAAAAGTTCATAGTAGAGGTTCTTAACAATCCAGGCGTTACTCTCCCCGCCACCGGCGGTCCCGGCACCACCTTTATTTACATTCTCGGCACCATGCTCACAGGCCTTGCAGGCACTATCCTGGCATTGCGCAGGAAGAGGAGAGCAGCATAACAAAAGCGATGAAGAGACCGCTCACTTTGGTGGGCGGTCTTTTTTGACAAAAGCGTGCAGCAAACCTGGTCTGATAGTCAAGCTTCCTTGATAAAAAAGACCAAACGTGGTAGCATTCTTATGACAGGTTTATTGTATAAACCAGTAGAAAATACCACAAAACGTGTACCCCAAAATGATGCGGTGCAGAAAGGAGGCTCGGACGATGGCAATAAGGATCCCTGTCGGGAAAGAAAACTTCGATGAGATCAGAAAATCCGGGCTTTACTACGTAGATAAGACGGAACTGATCTATGATCTCGTCGGCGGCACAGATAATGAGGTTACACTGTTCACCCGCCCGCGCAGATTCGGCAAGACGCTCAATATGAGTATGATGGAGAGCTTCTTCGACATCAAACGCGACAGCAGAAGTGTGTTTGAGGGGCTTGATATAACAAAACATGAATCTTTCTGCGAAGAATGGATGAATCAGTATCCGGTGCTGTTCATATCTTTTAAGGATGTGGACGGGCTGAGTTTTGACAGCGCATATGCAAAACTTGCTGTCGTCATCGCTGATTACTGTAAGAAGATTGTGCTCCTTGGCAAAGATGACAGGGCGGATGCGGATGATCGAATAATATTCTCCAGACTCAAGGCGCAACAGGCGACAGATGCGGATATTCAGAACTCACTCAAAACAATCATGCGCATGATGCATGCAGTGTATGGCAAACCTGTGATCCTTCTGATCGATGAGTATGACGTGCCGCTTGCCAAGGCCAGCGAGAAGAACAGCGCGCAGAACCGCTATTATGAACAGATGCTTGATGTGATCAAGGGAATGCTCAGTATTGCGCTGAAGACCAACGAGTATCTGAAATTTGCGGTCATTACCGGATGCCTGCGCATTGCGAAGGAGAGCATCTTTACCGGCACGAATAACTTCATATCCTATTCTGTGCTGGATGAAGATTTCTCACAGTATTTTGGCTTTACGACAAAAGAAGTTGCAGATCTTCTGAAAGCTGCCGATTGTTTGGATAAAGCTGACATCATACGTGAATGGTACGACGGATATGCATTTGGAAACAGTCAGGTCTATTGCCCCTGGGATGTTGTCAGCTATGTCTCCGCGCTTGTCCGCAGAGTGGATGCAGAACCAAAGAATTACTGGCGCAACACCAGCAGCAATACAATTCTTCGCGATTTTGTGAGTCACAATGATGACTGGGGCATTCCGGATAAATTCGAGTCTATTATGAACGGGGGCACCGTTACGGTGACGATATCCGATGAACTGACCTATGACTCTCTGCACGACTCGGAGCAGAACCTGTGGAGTATCCTGCTGATGACAGGATATCTGACCAAGGCTGATCCGAAGGTCAGAGACAGCAGGGTGCCACTCCGGATCCCCAATAGAGAGATCGAGGGAATCTTTGCGGACACGGTTGCTAAGCTGTTTGCCGATACTCTCGACAACAGCAGGCAGAAAGAATTGATGGCAGCTTTCTGGAATGAGGATGTTGAGGAGGCGACGAAACGGCTCAGTGATTTCCTGTGGGATACCATCAGCTACATGGATTATCACGAGGATTATTACCATGCGTTTCTCGCAGGCCTGTTTGTTGGTCTGGGCTACGCGGTGGATTGCAACAAGGAGAGTGGTCTTGGACGATTTGATGTGTTCGTAAAGGACCGCAGAAACCGCAGGGCCATGCTGATAGAGGCGAAGAAATCAGAATCACAGGAAAGCATGAGCGCGGACTGCGATGAGGCACTGAAACAGATCGAGGATAAAGGCTATGCCAGAAGCCTGGAGCCGGGATATGAAAAGTTCGTTAAGTATGGCGTATCCTTCTTCCGGAAATCGGCGATGATTAAGAAACTATAATCATATATTCGCTCAAAATATCGAAACTAAGCTCGACAGAGATGATACTCTGCCGGGCTTTTTTGCATGCGATGAACGATATAAATGAGGTGCGCAGTCCTAATGTAAATTTAAAATGATTTATTAATAAAATTTAACCTGAATAATTCACCGAATAATCGGTGAATTATTAGTTATCTAACTATATGGATGGCACGAAAAAAAGCAAAATTCAATGAATCGCACCTACACCTCAAGCCCATCCGGCACGCAGAAAGAAGCTCATTATCAATGGAACTGCCCGTGTCTACAGCGCCTGTCTCCCGCAATCCTGCGCCGGCTCTTGTCGCCGTCCCGCCGGGAATCGTGGAAAGCAGCCGATCCGGCGCTTGTGAAAGGCGCTCGGGACCGCCCGGCTCCAGACCATTATCCGGTGAGCCGACATTGTATATAAGAGGTAAAAGTGGTAGTATTATTGAGTGTATACGACATTTTCTTTAACTTACAGATTGGGAGGAGGCCCGGACAATGGCTATACAGATCGGAGTCGGCAGAGAAGATTTTGATTTGCTGAGAAAAAGCGGGTCTTATTACGTCGATAAGACAGAGTTAATCTATGATCTTATCCATAACGCTGATAATGCAGTCACTCTATTTACCCGTCCGCGACGATTCGGAAAAACTCTCAATATGAGTATGATGGAGAGTTTTTTTGATATTGAACGGGACAGCAGGTCTGTCTTTGAAGGACTGGATATTTTGAAGCATGAAGACTTCTGCGGCAAATGGATGAACCAATATCCGGTACTGTTTTTATCGTTCAAGGACGTGGAAGGCCTGGACTTCAAGAGTGCGTATGTTTCACTTTCGGGCGTGATGTCTGATCTCTGCTTTAGGTATTCAGGAGTACTTGAAGATGATAAGGTCGATCCAATCGACAGGTCAACATTTGCTGCATTAAAGGAAAAGAGGGTTGCCCCGGCAGCAATGAAATCATCGTTGAAAACCATTATGCGCATGATGTATACAGTGTATGGAAAGCCGGTAATTCTGCTGATTGACGAATATGATGTGCCGCTTTCCAAGGCAAGCGAGAAAAACACTTCTCATAATCATTACTATGATAAGATGCTCGATCTGGTCAAAGGCATGCTCAGCATTTCACTGAAGACGAATGAGTATCTGAAATTTGCTGTAATTACGGGTTGTCTGCGGATTGCAAAAGAAAGCATTTTCACCGGGACAAACAACTTTATATCTTATTCGGTCCTGGATAATCGGTTCGGCGAATACTTTGGATTTACACAGACTGAGGTCGATAAATTGCTGAGGGAGGCAGAGCTGTCTGAACACTCAGATGTTTTCAGATCCTGGTATAATGGTTATATGTTTGGCGATACCTCTGTATATTGTCCGTGGGATGTGGTAAATTATGTCTCTGCACTGCTCTATGATTCGAATGCAGAACCGGAGAATTATTGGCGCAACACCAGCAGCAATGGCGTAATCCGGGAATTTGTCGGCAGATTTAAGGTCAAGCGGAAGTTTGAGACATTGATGAACGGCGGAACGATCACAGAGACTATCTCGGATGAATTGACGTATGATATTCTCCATGAGACGGAACAGAACCTGTGGAGCGTGCTCCTCATGACTGGATATCTGACGAAAGCCGGATCTTCTTCAAAGGGAAATATGGTCACACTTAAGATACCGAACAAGGAGATTGCCGGGATATTCAGGGACTCGGTCGTTGTGTATTTTAAGGATACTCTGGATACAGAAGCACAGGAAAATCTGATGGCTGCTCTCTGGGCGGGGGACACGAATAAAGCCTCTGAGCTGATGACAGAACTTCTGTGGAAAACGATAAGTTACATGGATTACCATGAAGACTATTATCACGCCTTTATTGCCGGCCTGTTCGTAGGGAGAGGATATGAGACAGAATCCAATAAGGAGAGGGGACTTGGAAGGCCGGATCTTCAGATACTTGATGAGGATAACCGCAGAGCTATGATTATTGAGACAAAAAAGTCTGACAACGAAGCGCAGATGGAAAAAGACTGTAATAAAGCATTAAAGCAGATTGTGGACGAAGGATATGCAAAATATCTGGATGAGGGGTATAAAACAGTGTTCTGCTACGGAATATCTTTTTATAAAAAATCTGCAATGATAAAGAAGCTGTGACATATTGGTCGGGGCACCGATATGATTTACGCCCCTGGCATCATACTTACAAGCCTGACAGGAGCTGGGCTGGTATTAAGACAGAAAAGAAAAACAGCATATTATGAAGGAAAAAAGGCTGGTCTCTTGAGCGGGACCGGCTTTTTTGCTGCCCAGGACTCTTGATTTATGTTGAATATTTGAAAGGGCTGCCGCATCAAAGCGAAGTACATAGCTGAACAGCAAGAGTGTCCATCGGAAACCGTCAAATATGCTTACGAAAGACTTGGATCATCAGACATCGGTTTTGAGTGGGTGACGGTTTCCCGGTCTCTTAAGGCGGCACATCGAAGTCATCGACCACAACGACGAATGCAGTCAGGACAGGGGATACTTCTCCGGTCGAGCTGTATACGTTGACGGCAGCAGCAGCGCTTCTTCTTATCATATGGATGATGAAGAAGAAGGCCTGAAAAAGAAGCATATTATGCTTCACGAAGACCAGCCCAAATATGAGGGCTGGTCTTTTTCGCGGACGTCAGGGTTGCCGCCGCAATCAGCAACAAAAAAGATGAACCGGAAAATGGGTCTTTGAAACTGTCAAAAAAGGTGACTGGGGATGGGGCAGACCAAAATAAAGAATTCAGATATAGCAGACGATATGTGCAACTGTCTGCTATACATAGTGTGGGCAATGTCTGACGCGACAGCCCCACTCTTTATGCATTTTCGCATGTCCGGGCATTTGAGGAATCTTATGATTCTTAAGTATTCAAAAGATGTGCATTTGACATAGATATGAATTTAATTTGCTAGTATAATAACAACGTTGTAGAGGGCAATGCGCTAAAAACCTATATTTCTTTAACTTATGGGACCGTGCTGAGTGAGTAATGGCGCAAATACTGCAATATAGCTGTTTATTGGATAGGTGTATAAAACAATAGGGCAGCTTAGACAATGTGACAGAGGAATAGGGGGATGCGATGAATCGTTTACTTGGCTGGTTTAATATAATCTTAAAGAGACAAAAGAAATTCAAGCGCTGGCAGCGGATAGTCACTGCTTTGGCCGCAATCATGACTTTTGTTACAACATATGCATTAATACTTCCTGCGATTACTGTTGAAAAGAACAGCACTGAGATGGTCGGAGGTCTGCACCTCGAACAGACTGTAGAACGCGATGACTTTATGGAGGAAAATGCGCCGGAGCCAAACGGTGTCAGTATAGACGAGGAAATCAGGGCGACAGCGGATGAGACTGACGCGGAGATCCCAGACTATGATGAATCTCAGGAAGAAGCTGCGCCGCAGGTGAAAACTCTGAATGCTTCCGGCAGCGACTATACTGTTATTCTTACCTATGATGAGTCGTCCCGTATACCGGAGGAGGCTGACCTTACTGTATCTGAAATTGATCAGGAGTCCGAAGAGTATCAGAACTATCTATATGAGACTAAGAAAGCTATGGGAATTGAGGAAGAGGAGGCTCTTCCCAATTATGCTGCCCGCTTCTTTGATATCAAGATTTTGGTAAATAATGAAGAATTTATACCAGAATCCGGTGTGAATGTCGAGATTACGTATGCTGAGCCGTTGGCGGAGTATCCGGATACTGAGGTCAACGCGGTCCACTTTGCAGATGAATCTGCTGAGGCTGAAGTGATTGAGGCAAGTACAGCTGATGTCACGGCCGATGGCAATGCTACAGTTGAGTTCACAGCGGAGTCATTCTCTGTGTATGGTGTTATCTACACAGTGGATTTCCTTTGGGAAGTGGATGGGAATCGCATTGAGACAAAGAAGGCGGACGCGCATCTCAAAAAAACGATTCTGACTGCCGACGAAAAGACATTCGAAGTAACAGTTACTTATGATAGTAATGCGGGAATTCCGCAGGATGCCAAACTTTATGCATCTGAAATCACAGAAGATAGTCCGCTTTATAAAGAGTATTATGCGGAAGCTGAAAAGTTGGCAGATGAGGATAAGAAGATTATGGAAATCCGCATCTTTGACATCTCCATCTTTTCAGGGGATGATCCGGATGCGCTGGAGGAAATCGAACCAATAGCTCCTGTGGATGTCTGTATTAAGTATGCCGAAGGGATGGAGCTTGACGAGGATGGTGTCTTAAAAGTTGTCCATTTCACGGAATCCGAACCGGAAATTTTGGAAAACGAGGCGGAAAGAAACAATGAAGAGATTGTTTCGGTTTCGTTTACGACAGAGAGCTTCTCTTCTTTTGCGACTGTGAGCGAGCAGTTTACAACGAAGATGGAACAGGGCTGTATCGCGTATTTTTCTTTTGATGATGAAACAAGCGGCTTTTCAGGAGCCGGAGCAAGAGCGGCAAGGCATGGATCCAACGACCTTAGAACCGGATACAGCGGGACGGCCCTTTATCTGGATCAGCCAAATCAGGCCAATATCGGATATCTTACCGTAGACAAAGATAACGGTTCTTCCTTACTGACGGGACTTGATGAATTTACGGTTGCCTATTGGGTAAGACCGACCGCCAATACCAGCGACGGATCTCACGGAAACTGGGCTTATTACGCTGCGCCGAACGGAAATCAGCAGACTTATATGAGAGAAAAATATATCGCGACATCACACCAAAACGGCAACGTGACTTCAGAACGATACAACAGCAATAATAACAACCGTCCGGCAGCCCTGACAGACAATTCAGCTACTCCGTTAAACGAGTGGCATCATGTTGCCGTTGTATATAAGAACGGAAAATCAGAACTGTATATTGACGGCGTTTTGACGGATCAGGAGAATTCAAATGTTGACCTGTCAAATATGCTCGGCAACAACAGCATCTTTCAGATAGGAAAAGCAAATTGGGAACGCGGACAGGGCTTCCGGGGATATTTGGATGAGTTTGCCGTATTCAATTATCCGCTTGCTGCTGATGAAATCAATATTTTAAAAGATGAAAAAGGCATGATAGCCTTAAGCCCCATGAATGAAAATGGGATTCTTCCGGGTGATCCCGTTTCCGGAAACATTACTTCAACAAGCTACAAGAATATGACCATCGACGGGCATACAGTCTCGGGGCAAAACGATTTGCAGTATTCCAGATTGTTTATCCCGGTGACGTATAACGCAGACGGCACAGCGACAATTACGCTGCCTTCTAATGAGCAGCTGACACAGGGATTTCGTGTCTCTGAAGCAGAAGATGTAAACACCAGTCATACAATCCTCCAGGACCCTAACAAACCACAATACAAATTAGTGGGCTGGGTGAATATCGCAGATGAGGACAATAATGGACAGTTCGAGTATTATAATGTGAAAGATGGCCCGGCAACAGTGACGGTAAACCGGGATAAACTGGATGTATTTTATGCGGATTGGGTACCTGTTTCCTATGACCACACTTTTGGCAATCTGAAACAGGATGTCGTTGACACGAGCAGCTTTGTCAAAATCGGGATGTGGGATTATAACGAGTTGTATAATCTCAACACTTCAACGGCGTATAAAGTAGATCAGGATGCTCGCAGGTATCAGCCAAGAGACACATTGGCGCAGGAGGAGTGGTATATCAATCATACTGTTGTCAACGGTGGGGATTTCGTTCAGTTCGTCGATAATACCGACCCATCCTCCTGCTGGCAGTATGGAACAATCGGTAATACGCAGGACAGAGGACGAGAGGATGAAAACCGTTGGAGCAATTATAACGGTTGGGCACCCAGATTCGGAATAGTCGGCCAAATAGGTCAGGAAACAAGCACGCATGTCATAGGTGATCTGTTTGATACCAGTAATACGCCCGGCTCCGGTGTATATTACCTCGGAGAGGGAAACTATCTGTTCAGTTACGATGCTTCCAGAAAGCGATACTCGTTTGACAGTCAGACGAACGGAGCTGTATACAACCAGACAGAAGAGAGATTCTACGTAAGTAACGACACAAGCCTCTATACAACAAACCACGGATCAGGGCAGAGGGGTTTTCTGCCGCTTAATGATCCTGATTCCTCTCTGGCATATAATAACGGAAGCATCAATTACTGGTTCGGAATGAGCACAGAAATACGTTTTTGGCTTCCCGATCAGCCAGGTACTCCTAATGCGAATAAAGTGGGCTCGCGCAATGAAGATATGGTCTTCGAATTCAGAGGTGACGATGATGTTTGGGTCTTTATTGACGATAAGCTTGCCTTGGACATCGGAGGTATCCACGAGGCTCTGAACGGAACGATCAATTTTACGACAGGAGATGTTTACGTTCAGACAGGATCGCCTTGGTACGGGAATTACCAAACTACCAAACTTTGTAACATTTTCGAAGATCTGGGAATCGGCGCAGGCGCGCACAAGTTAACTTTCTATTATGTAGAGCGCGGAGCTAATGAATCAAACTGCCATATCACATTCAATATCACACCAAGATGGGTAATGGATCCCGTCAGAGTCGACACGACAAAAGTCACCAAGAACTGGTCTGACGATACGCCCGCGTCCCTGAAAGAAACACTTGGTTTTTCGCTTAAGACCACGGAGAACGAAACCATTGACACGGTGGGCTACGACGATGGAACTATTGATGCGGCATCAGGCAAGTGGACATATGTATGGGAGGCGCTGGATCCTGATAAAGAATATGTCGTTGAAGAAACACACAATCCTGCGTTTGTCACTGATGTTGCGCATACAACTGTTGAGAATGGCAAGTACAATTATTGGGCAGCTACAGCATATGATGATGCAGATGAAGCTTTTAACATGAAAACGCTTCTTCTGGGAAATGGATTGAGCGGGGCAGGAGACGGGAAACTTCTCAAAAGCAACGGAGGCTCGGTAGAATCTACAGAAGCACTGATCAGATATGAAGTCGTCGACGGAGACAGCGTAAGTGATCCTGTTAAATGGACTGTTACTGATTATTCGAAGACAAACATGCACTTCTATATACAGGATTCTAACGGTAAATATCTTTCCATCAGGAACGGAATTATTGAGCTGGTTACCTCGAAGACTAATGCATCGCTGTTCTACATGGCACCGACGGGGGATCTTAACGATGCCGACTCGCAGTATCGTCTTATTGTTGATAATTCCGGAGCTATAGGCGTTGGATTAAAGAAGAGCCAGGAATATGCCGGAATAGAGTCGGAGGATAGAGTGCATTTGTATGCATATCAAGAGATCACGACAAAGACCTTCGATTATACTGTTGCTAACCGTTATGTTGCGCTTGATCTGGATATTATCAAGATGGATGCTTCTGACATGACCACACCTTTGGAAAAGGCTCAGTTTGAATTGAAGAATCTTGATCCTGATGGCAGAGGTACCTATATAACAGGAGACTCTGCCATTACGAAACAGTCAGGCGAAACAGGCACCGATGGCAAAACATCCATCAATAGTATCCCGACAGGGTATTATGAAATAAGTGAGATAAAGATGCCGGCCGGATACATAAAAGTCGAGGACGGGAAATTTTATATCTCTGTAAACAATGGTGTAATCAGTCGGATCGTCGTTACGCAAGATAATCCGGAAACAGACGAAATCGATGAAAGCCTTGTGAAAAACTGGACAGTTGTAGGAGACAACGATGATGGCGTCCTGAGGTTCAGCGCAGCTCGGGCGGCTGTCCAGGATGATCCGGATACACCTAATATTAACGAAGCACAGGCGGCAGTGAATGCAACTTTCAAAGTAGGAAACACAGCCGGCGCCGCTCTCCCGAACACCGGAGGACCCGGCACATCACTGATCTACATTCTCGGCTTCATGCTCACAGCTCTTGCCGGAGCATGCTTGGTTTCAAGAAAAAAAGCAATGGTATTTAATTCCTAAAGGAGCTGTCGCATTAAGGCGCGCTACTACATATATGGCAGACGTTATTTGCAAATGTCTGCATATATAGTGGTTATACCGTCTAATGCGACAGCCCTTTTAGTGGAGCTAAAACAAAATTAGAAGTCGGCTTGCGGCTCGGTACAAGACTTCATTTTTAGAAAGAATTGTATTATTGCCGATATGCTGATCGTGTTTTATAATTATTTTGTATTGATTTGAAAGGATCAGAGCCTGAGCGGTTTTTTGTTATATGAGAAAGAATTCTTTATATATTGTCGCCTTGATCTTTGTGCTGCTTCTGTGCGCGTGCGGTGAAGATAAGGTAGAGGTATCCTCGGGACAGGAGGACCGTGTCAACGGATTCATGTTCGTTTTTGACAACCGTTCCGCGACGGAGAGCCTCAAAAATGATATGGATGCAAGACGCATACCGGTGAAAGCGAGATGGAAGCTGGATAAGCGCTATGAGACGACGGATGAACAGGACATCCGTGCCATCTACCGTGAGATGTCGGAGATGATCGTCGTCGGACAGACTAACCTCTCCGTTCAGGACCATGGATATTATGTGGAGTATGTGCTTCAGGACGGCACGGTGACGCATTTCGATTTTGTCACAATCGCGATCCTGCGCATGGGGGATCAGCGGTATGTACTGGAGAGCGACGGCGGTCTCTGGAGAGTACTGCGGGAGATTGAGGATCGGCAAAATGCATAAAATATCTGCCGACTGTGGCGGAGCAGAGAATGATGACGGCTGAAAATTGCCTGAATCCTGCTGTTTTCTCTCGCGAGGGATATTTATAATCGCATAATGCGCTGAGAATGAGGTTTTGCACTTGTAACATTTGCACCAAAATGATAATATTATTATGTCTGTAAAAAGGCATTGTTTAGGGGAATAATGAAAGGCGGTATAGTTATGTCAAGAATGTTCATCAGAAAAACAATAGCATTGTTGGCCGCTTTGGTTGTCGTACTCACTTCTCTTGCAATACCTGCAACAGTATATGCTTATGAAGCGATGGATACGACCAGAAACGGTAGTGCATCGCTTACTCTCAAGCTTCCGGCTCCGAGCAGCAGCGTACAACTGTATTTTGTAGCGGACATGGATGAGCAGACGCATATAACAATCAGAGATGAATATAAAGGCCTGGGTGTTAATCTTGATGATGCTGTAGATCAGGATGACTGGGCTGAAAAAGCGTCGATCATGAGCTCACAGCTTATCAATTCCGGCATTGAGCCGATGGTGACCTCAACAGATGACAATGATCTGGCCAGATTTGAGAACCTGGCATTCGGCATTTATCTGGTCGTTGTCGATGATTGCGCCAGCGAGACGATGAATTATGCTGTAAGCCCGAACTTCATCAGCGTGCCTAACTCCACAGACGCTGAAACATGGATTTATGATGTGAACGCGACTCTGAAATATGAACCGAAGCCGACACCGCCTGTTGAAAAGGATAAAATCAAACTGGCAGTTGAAAAAGTCTGGACAAATGACGGAATAGGCGAAAACAGACCTGAAGAACTGAAGATCAAGATTCTGAACAGAGCGTCCGAGACTGAAAACTGGACCGAAGTTGAAGAGATTTCTTTAAATGACGGCAATAGCTGGACCTACAGATGGGAAGCTGAAGCTGACGGGTCTGAGTGGAGCGTTCAGGAAGAGGAGATTGCCGGGTATGCGATCGAGAAGATCGAAACAGTCGACGGGGACAAGTCAACGACATTTATTATTACCAACAGGTATATTCCGACTGTGACTCCGACGCCGACCGAGACTCCGAGCCCGACGCCGACTCCGAGGACTCCTACACCGACGACAAAGAAGAATTCTCCCACACCTACGCCGAGAACTTATCGACCGACGGCTACACCGAGACCAAACGTGACAACTAAGATCACACACACGACGCCGAAGACCGGAGACGATCAGAATATTCTTCTTCCGGTGATCGGAGTGTTGGCAGCAGGTCTGGTGCTTGTCCTTCTTGGATTCAATTTAAGAAAGAAACCCGGCGATGAAAATGATGAAAAGAGCGCGTAACTGGCTCGCTATGGCTCTTGTAATAGCAGGAACATGCATGATGTTCTTCTCAGTATTGTTCCTGCTTCGGTATCATTCCAATACAAGAGATATGGACGACAATGCCACAGAGCTCCTCAGAGAACTTGAAAGAGCGATTCCCAAGGATCCTGTTATGACACAGGATCCTGTTTATAAAGATACGGACAATATGCCTGCTATTGAGCTCAAGGGTATATCCTGTATCGGAATCTTGAAAGTCCCGAAGATTGGTCTTGAACTGCCGGTCGCCAACAACGGTTCCGATATCGGGTTCACACCAATCCACATTTCGGGCACGCCGAACTCGACGGATTTCGTGATTGAGGCGCTCGGCTATTCTTCACAGTTCGGTCAGCTTTCCAAGCTGGAACTGAAGGACAATCTGATATTTGTCGATCTCTATGGGTATCAGTATTCCTATGAGATCACCGGTATTGTCAGCGGTACCGAAGAGCAGCTTCAGGCCATGGATGACGCCATGCTTGAAGAAACTGACAGCACCGAATCCGGGCTGGCGGCTGCTGTTGAAGAAAAGGAAGAACAGCCGACCGAAGAGAAAGAAGATACCATCCAGAATCTGCCCGGTGTCGAGACTGTTACCGGGAATAATGATAAGAAAGAAAGCGCAAATGAGAACGAGGTGAAAGTTAAGCCAAAGACCCCGGAGCTCATTTTGAAGTATCGGAAGAGTCTTATGACTTATGTGAGAGTCGCAGGACGATTGAGAACTGAAGAAAAAGAAAACCAGGAAGCGGCAGGGTGAGTCTGCCGCTTCTTAGGCTTTCATTAAGGAGCGGAGACCAACGGCACGAAACGATCCTGACTGAATACTCTTGTAAGTATGGATTGACAATGGTACAATAATATGGAATATGTGAAGTCTGACTTGCGCTATAGTAAATCGGATTATATGACTACAACTTTACGTATTTTGTAGAGAATTAGCCATGATATGCCAGATCAGATCTGAAAATTATGAGAAGCGAGGCATAACGATATGAAGAGAAAAGGTAAAAGGCTGGTTTCCATGATGGCTGCGATGATTGTCGTATTGACGACGATTCTCGCTCCTTCAAGTGTTGCAGCGACTGAAAAAATCGACATTTCAAAGAGCGGGAGCGCATCGCTCGTGCTTGAATTACCGGCGGCCAGTGACAGTGTAAAGCTGTATCAGATTGCTGACTACGACGGCGATTCCAAGATTGTCATGAAAAAGGAGGCGGCAGACCTCAAGGTGACAATTGACGGGAAGGAATCTGAGGCGGCCCTCGGCCAGAAGGCTCAGACCCTGGCAGGAAAGCTCAAGACTGCCGCGGCGACAGGCAAGACAGATGCCAAGCTGAATGTCAAGTTCGATAAGCTGAAGCTCGGCTATTATCTGGTCGTCGTTGAAAAGTGCGGGAGCGATTCGAAAAAATACGAGGTCGCTCCGGTCATCGTCAGTGTGCCGGCTGCGCAGAAATCCTCCTGGAAGTACGATGTGACGGTCAAGCTCAAAGGCCAGGAAGTCAAGGCAACTCCGGTTCCCGCGACAACGACCCCTAAGGCGCCGACAAACTCCGGGAAAGACGAGACAGTCGGGGCCGATGATGACTCTTCGACGGATTCAGGAGTAACTCCGCCCAGCCCGATTCCGACAGAGACACCTACGGAGACAGAGACACCGAGCCCGACCCAGGCAGCGACAGAAACTCCGAGTTCGACACCTACGGAGACAGAGACACCGAGCCCGATGCCGACAGAGACAGAAACTCCGAGCCCGAAGCCGACGGAAACAGAAACTCCGACCGAGACAGAGACACCTGGCCTTACTCCGACTGTGTCGACTACACCGAGTGTGACAGAAGAACCGTCAGAGAGCGGAACGCCGACCCCGAGTGTGACAGGTGAACCGACAGGCAGTGAAACGTCGACACCAAGTGTGACAGGTGAACCGACAGATAGTGAAACTCCGACCCCGAGCGTGACAGGTGAGCCGACAGATAGTGAAACCCCGACGCCGGGTACTGAATCTGATGACTCTGATCCGGATTTCCCGCCGGATGACAGCTCAATCCCGGACATCACAGTTACACCGGATCCGAATATGTGGCAGATGTCTGTAACCAAGTACTGGATCGACAAGAACAACCTGCCGCTCTCGGATAAAGATGAGACTATACCGGAGTCGCTATTCATTCAGATCTGGAAGAAAGCCGCTGCTGCCGCAAAGTGGGAGAAAGTTGAGCTTGTTGAGCTCACGGCCGAAAACGGATGGACATATTCCTGGATGGCACCCGACGACGAGGCAACCTGGACGGTCACTGAAGATGTCACACCGATCGGTTTTACTCAGATGACTATCAAGCAGAGCAAGAATACAGCCAAAAAGACGCTTGCCTTCAAGGTCACCAACATGTCCAATGCGGATGTGACTCCTGCTCCGATTCAGCTGAGTGTTGTCAAATACTGGAAAGACAAGAACGGAAACGACCTTGACGACAAAGAAATCAGCGTGAAATCTCTTCCGATCCAAATCTACAGAAGAGAGAAAGACGCAAAAACCTGGAAGCTGTATAAGACTGTTGAGCTGACGGCTGAGACCGCATGGGAGTACCATTGGGGCGCTGCTGATGACGGGGCAAGCTGGACAGTCACAGAGAGGGATGTGCCGGAGGGCTATGTTCTTCAGACACCTATCAAGCTTGCCCATAATAAGGACAATACGAAGCTTGAGTTCCGGGTGACAAATATCTCGACTGCCGGTGGCGATATAACACCGACGCCGACAGATACGCCGACACCTACACCGAAATCCAAAACACCGACGCCGACAAAGAAACCGACAAACACACCGACACCCAGACCTGCCAATCTATCGTTCAGTGTTGTGAAGAAGTGGCAGACGGCATCGGGCGGAACGCTGAGTTCTTCACAGACAGGTGTTTCGAGCCTGACAGTTGATATTTACCGCAAGTACCCGGGTGCAACAAGCTATACGAAGGTCGATACAATAGAGCTTCTTCCGTCTAATAACTGGACGCATTCATGGACAGCACCGGATGACGGCTCGACCTGGACGGTAACGGAGCCGAGGATTCCGTCCGGATACACGAAGGTGGGCATTACTCAGGCAAAGAATTCGGATAAGCATACATGGCTGTTTACGATCACCAATAAGAAGACGAGCAACAGCACCGCAACGCCAAGGCCGACCAGCATTACACGTAAGGTTACAGCAACACCGAAGGTGACAGGAAGCTCACATACAACACCCAATACAGGTGATAATCAGAATATCTGGATTCCGATCATGACTATGTTCGGAGCATCGGTTGTTCTGGTGGTGCTTGCAAGGAAGAGAGCAAAATAAGAGAGTAACAGTGGAGCGAAAGACCATCCGGGAGAGATCTTGGGTGGTCTTTTTTACGGACATCAGGCTCAGCTATTCCACTGAAGATACGAAGACAAAAGTGTTGACAAGCACAATTATATTTTATAAAATATAATTGTGCTTAAACAATGACCAAAGCGCTTTGTACTAAATATAGAAGCGTTTCATGTACATGCGCTGACTGATTGACGAGCACGCGAGGATGCGCAGCAATTCGGTTTAGAATTATGCCAGCTAACGCTGACCCGAATCCTGCGCCAAGTCTCGCAGCGAGACATGAATCGACTGCTTAAAGAAAGGATTTGAATATGCCAACTGTAAAAAAGGATTCCGTGGTTGAATCGCGAGAGAAGATAATTGTCAGGACCAGCATAATAGGAATAATTGCCAATGCACTTCTGGCGGGTTTCAAAGCCTTCGTCGGAATCGTTACAGGTTCGATCGCCATCATATTGGATGCGGTCAACAACCTGAGTGACGCGCTTTCCTCAGTCATCACTATAATAGGCACTAAAATAGCAAATAAAGGGCAGGATAAGGAACACCCGCTCGGCCACGGAAGAGTCGAGTATCTGACGGCAATGATCATTGCTGTTATCGTCCTCTATGCCGGTATTACATCTCTGAAGGAGTCTGTTGTAAAGATTATTCATCCTGAGCGTCCGGAATATACAACAGCGTCCCTGATCATCGTCGGCGTTGCCATCTTTGTCAAGATCGGGCTTGGACTCTACGTGAAGCGCACAGGGGAGAGTGTCAAGTCAGAGTCTCTGACAAATTCAGGAGCGGATGCGCTGAATGACTCCATTATTTCAGCGTCCACGCTATTTGCAGCTATTGTTTTTATCGTGACCGGATTAAGCCTTGAAGCTTACCTCGGTGTGATTATTTCAATCATAATCATTAAAGCCGGTGTTGAGATGCTACAGAGCGCATATGACCAGATCGTCGGTGTCAGGATCGATGCGGAAATGGCAAGTGGGATCAGGAAGACTGTCAGCTCTGTTGATGGTGTCTACGGTGTCTATGACCTGCTGCTCCATAACTATGGACCGGAATTCGTGCTCGGCTCTGTCCACATCGAGGTCCCGGATACGATGACCGCGGATGAAATTGATAAAATCGAGCGAGAAATACAGGAGAAGGTGCTTCGCGAGAATAATGTCATTATGACTAGTGTCGGCATTTACTCCAGAAATACAACCAACTCCCGCGCCGCTAATGTGAGAGCCAAGATCATTAAGATGCTGCGCGAGCACGATTATATTCTGCAGATGCACGGTTTCTATTTCAACGAGGAAGAGAAGCGAATTCAGTTCGATGTCATCATTGATTTTGACGCGCCGGACCGTATCGCGCTGTACAATCATATTGTTCAGGAGGTCCAGGAAGCTTACCCGGATTATACAGTCAATGTCGCTCTCGATGTTGATTTAACAGATTAAATACAGCCAGAGTCATATGTTCGCTAAAGAGTCAAAGGCAGCTGAAGAGCCTCGGAAGCAGGTCTTCAGCTGCCTTTGCCGTTGACCCGAAGAAACACGCCAGGACCAAAGGCAGCAAAAAGTACTCAGAATTGCCTATCTGGTTGCCTTTGCCGTTGACCCGTAGAAACACGCCAGGATCAAAGGCAGCAAAAAGTACTCAGAATTGCCTATCTGGTTGCCTTTGCCGTTGACCCGAAGAAACACGCCAGGACCAAAGGCAGCAAACCGGGCACAGAAGTGGCCATCTGGTTGCCTTTGTCACTGACCTGAAGAAACACGCCAGGACCAAAGGCAGCAAAAAGTACTCAGAATTGCCTATCTGGTTGCCTTTGCCGCTGACCTGAAGAAACACGCCAGGATCAAAGGCAGCAAAAATAGCTCAAATTATGAAAAGTGTTGCTTTCTGTGATTGATGGCCGGGAGTAAGGGAATGAATGCTGCCACGAACAAGAAGAATAATAGTTGTAGACGGGAAAACTGAAAAGAGGTTGAGAAAAGTCAGAGAACCAAGAGAACCAAGAAGCAGCAATTAGAAGAAGCTGGTCAGTTTTTCTACACAAATCAGAGCTAATATGCTAAAATGTCTCTTGATGTGTAAGCATCTGGGGATTATATTAATACGGCAGTTAATTGTTTACCTGGCAGCAGGCATGCGCGGAACCAAGGGAGCCGCCCTATGTGTGCGTCGTGTATGCGATAATTGCTGAATAGTATGACATGTATATAATATGTGAATTTATTACATGGCATGCATATGATAAGTGATTTATAAGAGGTAAGGGAAATGATGAAGAAAAGAATGCTTGCGGTGGCGGTTTTGATGGCGGGGGTGCTGACATTTGCAGGATGCGGAAATTCAGGCAGCAATGCTGCTGAGGCAGATACAGCTGCAGTCGAGTCGCAGGTGGTGCCTGCGGATAAGAGCTCGGTCGCTGCTCCGGCTGAGAGCGGAGTCGCGGCAGTCAGCACAGAGAGCAATTCAATTGCGGCGGACACAGAGAGTATTCCGACAGAATCCTCTGTCGCAGCGCCTGCGGAACCGGGAAGCAACTGGGAAGGCGAGAATATTGTGTTCCGGAGCCGTTTTGGTTATGAGATCCAGATTCCGGCTGCATGGGGCGGCAAATATGTAGCAGAAGACGAGTATGGCGGTGACGGTTTCTACGTCTCCGACCTGCAGGTCGTCGGACACAGCGGCATGCTGATGACAATTATGAAGGGCAGCCCGTCAGACATCGGTGAGACGAGCGCACTGCTTCAGGAGCTTCCGCCGCTCGCGGACGGCACGACTTTCTATGCAATCATCCCGCAGAACAAGCCCTATGAAGAAACGGAAGAGAATGAAGCGCTTTACACATCTCTTTCTCAGTATGTCCCCGAGATCCTTCAGACGTTCGGAGACCCGAAGGAAGAGGAAGTGACTCCGGAACCGACGGCTGTACCGGCTGATGAGTCCACGGTCGCAGCTGCTGATGAGAGTTCTGTATCAGCCGAGAGCGAGACGACCGAGAGTACTGTTGCGGCTGAGGGGCAGGAGTCTAAGCCGGAGGAGGCAATTGAGGCTGAGGTCACCGAGAGTCCTGAGCCGACTAAGAAACCGCTTGCGCCGGGCAGCAATACAAAGTACCTGAGCGATCCGCTCAACCCGGCGACAGAGAATGTCATTGAGACGGAAAATGAGGACGGCACTTACTATTATGAGTCTAATATTGGCTACAACAACGGTGTCACTGCCATGGTTCGTAACCAGTGCCTTAAGAATCCGAACGGTCTCCTGACCGGCGCGGATCTCGCAAGGGAAGTCGTCAACAATGTATACGAGAATGAAAATACATCTGTGACTTATAGTGAAGGCTATTCGGGAGCGCTCGGCTATCCGTCGTACCTGTGCACCTGGACCTACGGCACTGGTTCCCGCAAGGTAGAGGGCGTTGTCGTTGAGGCAGGCAGCTACGTGTATGTCTACACAACGGATATGCAGGCGGATGTCTATGATTATTATCAGAATGGATTCCATTCCATGTTCATGACGCTGACACTGGAGAACAAGTAATTATTAGAGAAGTCTGAGAGGCTGGCGCGCTTAAACAGCGCGTCAGTCTTTTTTTACTCTTGACAATATACCTACCGGGGGTATAATGGGAATGAAGATACCCCTATAGGGTATATTTCATGCTGAACCTGGCAAGAGGTATTCGAATAAGCTGCCGCATTAGAGCACAGGAAGGAGAAACAATGCCGGATAGTATTATTAATTCTTCATACGGAGCCGAGACAGCGGAAGAAGATGTGTCGATGAGTTGCTGCCATAAGAAAGTCCGCAGTGATAAGGAAATCAAGGACCTCATGAACCGACTGAACCGAATCGAAGGTCAGATCCGGGGCATCAAACGCATGCTCGAGGAAGACGCATACTGCATTGACATCATCAATCAGGTATCGGCTGCCAACTGCGCGCTCAACAGCTTCACCAAGGTCATTCTCGCCAACCACATAAAATCCTGTGTCGCGGAAGATGTGAAAGAAGGCAGCGAAGAGAAGCTCGATGAGCTGGTCAGGACGCTGCAGAAACTTATGAAGTGACAGAGTATCATGGCATATCGCGGTGCCGCAGATGTATGAATGGCACTGCATGCCGGCAGTGACAGCCATGTAACGAGAAACTTGTTTGAGGACATAAGGCCAAGTCAGCACAAGTGATGACAAGTCGCAAAGAAAGGTCAGAAAGAAACACTATGGATCAATACACAGTAACCGGCATGTCATGCGCCGCCTGCCAGGCGCGCGTTGAGAAAGCCGTATCAAAAGTCCCGGGGGTGACAGCCTGCTCTGTCAGCCTTTTGACCAACTCGATGGGCGTCGAAGGTGAAGCCTCGCCGGGCGATATCATCAAAGCCGTCGAGGACGCCGGCTATGGCGCAAAGCCTAAGGGAGAGGAAAAGTCCTCAGGGGATTATTCTGCCAAGCTGGCCGCCGAGGAGGACGCGCTGAAGGATCGCGAGACGCCGATCCTTCGGAAGCGGCTCATCACATCTCTGGGCTTCCTGCTCGTTCTGATGTACTTTTCAATGGGCCACATGATGTGGGGCTGGCCGCTTCCGGCGTTTTTCATGGGCAACCACGTGGCAATGGGCCTCATTCAGCTGATTCTGGCGGCTATCGTCATGGTCATAAATCAGAAATTCTTTGTCAGCGGTTTCAAATCCCTCGCCCACGGCGCGCCGAACATGGACACGCTGATCGCGCTCGGATCAATGGCGGCCTTTGTTTACTCAACGATCATGCTATTTGCGATGACCCGGGCACAGACGGACGGAAATACGGCTCTCGTCGAGCAGTACATGATGGAGTTCTATTTTGAGTCGGCTGCGATGATTCTCACGCTGATCACGATCGGCAAGATGCTCGAAGCGCACTCGAAGGGCAAGACGACCAACGCGCTGAAGTCGCTTATGAAGCTTGCTCCGAAGACTGCAAATGTAATCCGCGGCGGTGCGGAAGTCACCGTCGATATCGACCAGGTGCGCCGCGGAGATGTGTTTGTGGTCCGTCCCGGTGAGAACATCCCGGTCGACGGCATCGTTCTTGAGGGCACCAGCGCAGTCAATGAGGCTGCCCTGACCGGAGAGAGTCTTCCGGTCGACAAGCAGCCCGGAAGCGAAGTTTCCAGCGCAACGCTGAATCAGTCCGGTTTCATCAAATGTGAAGCCACCCGAGTCGGTGAGGACACCTCGCTTGCCCAGATTATCTCCATGGTCAGCGATGCCGCAGCTACGAAAGCGCCGGTGGCAAAACTTGCCGATACGATCTCAGGCATATTTGTCCCCGCTGTCATAGCAATCGCAATTGTGACTACGCTGATCTGGCTGGTTGTGGGGCAGACGGTCGGATTTGCGCTTGCGAGAGGCATTTGCGTGCTTGTCGTCAGCTGCCCGTGCGCTCTGGGGCTTGCGACCCCGGTCGCGATCATGGTCGGAAACGGAGTCGGAGCGAAGAACGGCATCCTGTTCAAGAATGCAGAAGCTTTGCAGGAGACAGGAAATGTTCAGATCGTTGCCCTCGATAAGACAGGAACGATCACGAGCGGTGAGCCGCGTGTTGTGGACATTATTCCCGCACGGGGCGTAAGTCAGAGTGACCTGCTTGTCAGGGCGGTCGCCCTTGAGAAAAAGAGCGAACACCCTCTTGCCAGAGCAATTCTGGCTTATGCCGATGAGAACGGCATGACAGCTCAGGAGGTATCGGAATTTACTGCTCTGCCCGGCAACGGGCTGACTGCCGTGCTGTCCGTCAGCTCGCAGGATGAACGACTCTACGGAGGAAATCTTCGCTTTATCACTAAGAAAGCACATGTTTCTTCCGGCATGAGGGATGAGGCAGAAAGGCTTTCCGCGTTGGGAAAGACACCGCTGTTTTTCGCGTCTGAGAAAAGACTTCTCGGTATTATCGCTGTCGCGGACACGATCAAGGAGGACAGCGCGCAGGCAGTGAGAGAACTTCAGAACATGGGAATTCATGTGGTCATGCTGACAGGCGACAATCCTCGCACTGCGGAAGCGATCGGGAAAGAGGCCGGTGTCAACGAAGTGATCGCGGGTGTCCTGCCTGACGGAAAGGAAGCTGTCATCCGGGAACTTCAGGAGAAGGGCAGAGGAAAGCGGAAAAGAACGTGGGCGGATGTGATTTTAAGAAGAGAAGCGCCCGACCACTACAAAGTGGCTATGGTCGGCGACGGAATCAACGATGCACCTGCCTTGACGAGAGCAGATACAGGCATCGCGATCGGTGCAGGAACGGATGTAGCCATCGACGCGGCGGACGTTGTCCTCATGAAGAGCCGGCTTACGGATGTCACGGCAGCGATAAGACTCAGCCGGAACACGTATAGGAATATTATTGAGAATCTGTTCTGGGCGCTCTTCTACAATTCGCTGCTGATTCCGGTGGCGGCCGGCGCATATGCGCACGCATTCGGAATTACAATGGACCCGATGTTCGGAGCTGCGGCCATGAGCCTTTCGAGCTTCTGCGTTGTATCGAACGCGCTGCGGCTCAACCTCATGAAGATCCACGATACAGTTCATGATAAGAAGCTGAAGTTACGTGTGGAAACGGACGGGAACGGAAAGCTTCTTGCAGATAAATACAACACCGTCGAAGATGGCGGAGAAGGAGAGAACACTATGGCTAAAACACTTAAGATTGAAGGTATGATGTGCCCGCACTGCGAGGCAACTGTAAAGAAGGCTCTCGAGAAGATCGACGGAGTAGCATCCGCGCAGGTCAGCCATGAGGCCGGGACGGCTATCGTAGAACTCACTGCAGACGTTGACGATGCAGTTCTCACTCAGGCAGTTGAGGATAAAGATTACAAGGTACTTGGTATCGAATAAAATAGGCACGATGCTGTTCGTGTAAATATGTATTAGGGGCTGTCGCAGTTTTGCGGCAGCTTTTTTTATATGGTGAAAGAATGTCTGTGACAACCTGATTCCCTGGACTCTGTTATAGTTTAAATCCTTGAGAACCAAAAGCAACAGCAGTGCCTTGGAAGCAAGTATTTTGCTGCCTCTGCCGTTGACCCGATGAAACCCACCAAGGTCAAAGGCAGCAATCGCGCC
Organism: Lachnospiraceae bacterium; assembly: GCA_017514845.1. Classification (GTDB taxonomy): domain Bacteria; phylum Bacillota; class Clostridia; order Lachnospirales; family Lachnospiraceae; genus Chordicoccus. Next base: position 1,886 of record JAFWIM010000090.1, on the reverse strand, counting down.
TTGGAAGCAAGCATTTTGCTGCCTCCGCCTCGAACTCGATGCATAAGCTTATAGGAGAGCTGATTGCTAAGCTTGAATTACTATTTATGACACTTATGCGCAAAAGTGAAGGCCGTTCGATGATTGGAGAAAAAGTTTAAAAATCACGAATATTATCGGCGCGGATGCATTATTGATATGCAATAATAGTAAAAAATATTTATGTGTATTCGTTATAACTTATAACTTTTGTGTTTTAGTGCTAAAGATGGCTTTACTACAGGATGCTTAACCTTTCAATAAATGATTTGTGCAAAACAGACAAAAAAATAAAAAAAGTATGAATAAAATAACGAAAGTATAAAAACGATTTGCAAAAAATGCTCACGTCAACTATAGTAAACTATATATGTTATGTGCATTTTGCATATGTAAAAAATCACAATCTGCACAAAGATAATATTGCATTTTACAGCATTTGGAGGAAAGAAATGATCGATCAGAGTTGGGATCCTAAGTTCATAGAGCGTCTGAACGTTCACTATGACGAGATGAAATGGCTTTATGCCGAGCTCTACAACAATGACCAGGCAGCATTTGATTACTTCTGCAAGATGATGTATGAGTACTATGAGAAGAGACCTGATGTGCTGAAGGAATGGGACGACGCGAGATGCCTTGTTCCGGACTGGTACAAGGGCAATGACATTCTTGGCATGCTCCTCTACACGAACTGCTTTGCCGGTAATCTGAAGGGCGTTCACAAGCATCTTGATTACATCAAGGAATGCGGTGTCAACTATGTACATCTTATGCCGCTCCTCGAGAGCCCGAAGGACCGCAGCGACGGTGGTTACGCGGTATCTGATTTCCGCAAGGTCCAGCCGGAGCTCGGAACGATGGAAGACCTGTATGAGCTCGCGCTCGACTGCCACAAGATGGGCATGAGCGTATGCCTTGACTTCGTCATGAACCACACGAGTGAGGATCATGAGTGGGCTGTCAGAGCTCGCAAGGGTGAGGTCGAGTATCAGCAGAGATATTTCTTCTATGATGACTGGACAATTCCGAACGAGTTCGAGAAGACCGTCCCGCAGGTATTCCCGACAACTGCACCGGGCAACTTCACATGGTGCGAGGAAGCTCAGAAAGTCGTTATGACCTGCTTCTACCCGTATCAGTGGGATCTGAATTACCGCAACCCGGTCGTCTTCAATGACATGACTGCAAATATGCTGAACCTCTGCAACAACGGTATCGATATCATCCGTCTTGACGCAGTTCCGTATATCTGGAAGACTCTCGGCACCAACTGCCGCAACCTGCCGCAGGTCCATACTTTGGTCCGCCTGATGCGCATGGCTGCAGAAGTTGTCTGCCCGGGCACACTGCTCCTCGGCGAAGTCGTTATGGAGCCGTCTAAGCTTGCTCCGTATTTCGGTACAGTTGACAAGCCGGAGTGCCACATGCTTTACAACGCCACAACGATGTGCACGATGTGGAATACAGTCGCTACAAGAGACGTGCGTCTGCTTAAGCATCAGCTGGATTCTGTATTTGCGCTTCCGAAGCAGTTTGTGTTCCTGAACTATCTGCGCTGCCACGATGATATCGGCTGGGGTCTCGATTTTGATTACCTCAAGCAGTTCGGCATCGAAGAAGTTGCTCACAAGAAATATATCAACGATTATCTGAAGGGCGCTTACTGGGGATCCAATTCCCGCGGCGAACTCTACAATGATGATCCGAGACTCGGCGATGCCCGGATGTGCGGTACGACCGCTTCTCTGTGCGGTATCGAGGCTGCTGAGTATGAGAAGAACGAGTTCAAGCAGAAGGAAGCTATCAAGCTTGACATTATGCTGCACGCGTTCCTGCTCACTCAGACAGGTATGCCGGTCCTCTAC
>JAFWIM010000006.1 GCA_017514845.1 Lachnospiraceae bacterium | reverse complement strand
TTGGAAGTCTGCAAGGCGCGCCGCACATACGAGTACGCTTGTCAAGCCTTATTTGTAATATTTTTTACTTGTTGACGATATAAAAAAACCGACCATCTTGATAACTGATAGTCGGTGGAATTGGTAAACTTAATGACATTGATTTTTCCATAATACCTTGAAATGCAAACGCCGAAAAGAGTATTATAATAATGGTTTCAGAAAATTATACAATAACTTCTCTACAATTCGGCATCAGGACCCACACGGTTTTTCGAAAGTGCCCGGCTATAAATATCTTAACTTACTTTGCTTACGCACCCGAGCGAAAAACCCCTTGCCCGGCGTAAGAGCGACCCGTCCATTTACATGGACGGGCCGTTTTAATCTCTAACACATCTTCTCTCAACGCGGCAAGAACGCCGAGGTGTTCGTAAATCGCGATCTCTGATCGCGCGCGAGCTGCGCGACGCACTCTGTGCGTCTTCCTTCGCGCAGCTCTGCGATCCGCCGTGCCTAAGCATGCGTAACAATGCTCCAGTGGAGCATTATGCAGCTGAGGCTCAATCTTCAACACAGGGCTTTAAACCCATGTTGAAGACGAGTTTGTTTTGCACATTCCTCTCATGACTGAAGTCACGAGAATCCTGTGTTGAAGATTGAATGTTTTTTACAGATGATCATCCGAATGCTTCTCTGCGGTGAACCAGCTCCGAATAAGATACGTCGGTGTACAGCTCCACGCATGGCAGTAGCTGTTGATGATAGCTCCGCCGTAGGGGGAGTCATCCGGGTGCTCCGGATCCCATGCCTCCCAGAAGGTATCGGCACCGGCTTCCATCATGCTTCCCCAGTAAGCCTTCATATGCGCAAGCGCCTTCTCCCTGAGACCGACGCGCAGCAGCGCGCTCACATAATAGTGGTGCATGTAAGGCGTCTTCATCGGGAAGCAGCCAAAGAATTCCTCCGATCTCTCCATAAGCGCCCTGGCTTCATCCGGGTGCAGCACATCCGCCAGCACCATCCAGACCTGAGTGATTATAGATGCCTCACCGCCTGAGACAAAGCACTTTCTCTCTTCATCATAATAGGCCGTTCTGGCCACTTTCTTCAGTCTCTCAAGCTGTTCGTCAAGCCACGAGGACTGAGACCAGTCGTTCTTTCTTCTCGCAAGTCTTCTCGCATAGCGCAGCGCGTAAATCAGAACCGCAAGGGCACCCGCGCTCTTGTCCATTTCCTCATTCCAGTCGAGAAATGCATTTGCAGCCCTTTCTTTTTCAATAGTACCGTCGAACTCAAGATAGCGCAGGGTAATTTCGATCTGCTGCATCGCGATGTCATAGAGGTCTTTCAGCGTCTCCTCATCGTTCGTCTGCTGCATATATTCCTCAAGCGCGACAACAAAGAACAGTGAATAGTCGAAGAGCCAGGTGTCGTCGGCCTCCACCGTCGGTTTTGTGAAGAGGCAGGCTGCAATTCTTCCGTCCGGGAACCGGCTGCCCGCAAAGAGATACAGGCATCTGCGGACCAGCTCATAGTTGCGGAAGGTACAATAGTTTGCAAGCGCCTGAAGACGCAGGTCACCCATCCAGAGCCGCTGATCGCGCTTCGGACCGTCCTCGAAGACATCCTGCATACAGTTCTTCAGGGTCCTCAGGCTGATCTCATCCATTTTCTGAAGGAACGTGTCCGGATGCGTACAGGGAGTCAGCTTCCGCATGTCAGCGGATGTCACTGTCTTGCACTCGGCATTGCGGACGACCAGCTTGTACTTGACGGACGTATCCATGGTCGTGATCTTCAGATACCGGAACGCGTGCCGTCTCGGAAGTTCCACCACCGCGGGGAGCACGTCGACGTGGATGTATTCCTCCTGGATCCAGCTCTGGGAGATCCAGCCGCTGTAATCCTCGGAGTTTTCCGCGAGCTCTTTATACGTTTCGGCAAATTTCAGCTTCAGATAGGCGGGCGCGTCCGGATGGCTGCCGGTATAGGTGAACTCGAGGGTAACATTTCCGACCAGATGCGTGCCGAAATCGAGGCACAGGTTCTCTCCTTTTCCCATCGCCAGGTGATGAACTCTGTGCATTTCTATCTCCTCTGCCTCAGGGCTGTACCTGTCCTTCAGGACGAACGCTCCGACCGGCTCCACGATCTGGTGGTGCAGGATCGGGCGAAGCTTTTCTGCAGTGTCGAGAAGTTTCGCGTTATTAAGCGGATGAAAATCCTGAATAATACTTATGAGCGCCATAGAATGTCCTCCTTATGTTCCTTATTGCTAAACTTCCGAAGAGTATCGCCCTGCGACCACGTTCTTCAAAGCAGTATTACATGGTATGATGGTGAGATGCCAATTTCACACGCCCGCTGCCGTTATGATGAACGATCATCAGGGAGGATCCGGACGGATCGCCTGCTTTGTCTTCATAGTTTTATTTCTCTTTTATTATACTATCTAATTCATGCAGATGCCACGTTTGACGCCAATGGTCTCAATGCTGTCGCAAAATGTCGGAGAGCAAAAAAAGAGACCGCCGAAACGGTCTCTCAAAACATTATGCAAACACACATCAGCCCTTAACGGCACCGGATGTGACACCTTCAACGATGTAGCGCTGCAGGAAGACATAGAGGATCAGGATCGGCAGCATAGCGAGAAGAAGGGCTGCCATGACCAGACCGATATCCGTGGAATAGGTTCCGTAGAATGCCTGGGTCGCGATCGGGATCGTGTAGAGCTCCTTCTTGGTGAGCACAAGGCTGGGAAGGAGGTAATCGTTCCAGAACGCCATAGCGTCGATAATCGCTACAGTTGCGATCGTGGGCTTAAGAAGCGGAAATACGATCTGCCAGTATGTCTGCCAGCGCGTACAGCCGTCGATCAGAGCGGCTTCCTCGAGTTCCAGAGGAATATTCGTGTGAATAGATCCGTGGAACATGAATGTCGCCATCGACACCGAGAAACCGACGTGCATCAGGATCAGTGTGAGTCTGTGGTTCAGGACGCCGAATGTTCCGCCGTATACGGATACGAGGGGAACCATGAGGACCTGGAAAGGAATGACCATGGAAGCGACCATCGCTGAGAACATCAGCGCGCATGCCGGCCATTTCTGATTTCTGACAATGACAAATGAAGCCATGGAGGAAACGAGAATCGTCAGGATCGTTGACGTAATCGTTATGATGGCTGAGTTGCCGAAAACACGCCAGAAATTCATTTTCTTCATTGCTTCCGGGAAGTTCTTCATCGTGAAGCCGTGCTTGCCGATCAGGGCGAGCGGATTGGAAGTGATATCCGCCTTGGTCTTAAAAACGTTGATAACGACAAGAATAAACGGCGCAACGAAGCAGAGGAACAGAAGGAGCAGCACGACCCACATGACTGCATGCATTATCTTCTTTTTTCTTGCGGCTTTTTCATTATCAGTCATTATGCGGCCACCTCCCCTTTCTTACCGATGTAGACCTGCGTGATACCGACAACGGCGCAGATCACGAACAGGATCAGAGCCTCGGCCTGACCGAGACCATAATTCTTGTACGTGAAAGCCTGCCTGTAGACGTGCATAGCGGCCATGACGGATGATCCGTACGGTTCGCCGTTGGTCAAGGACAGGTTAACATCGTACACGACGAAGCATCTTGTGATGGACAGGAATATACACTGTACAAAAGACGCGCGCATAAGCGGAATCGTGACATTCCACATGGCCTGTGCCGGTGTACATCCGTCGATCAGGGCTGCTTCCTTGAGCGCGTCTGAGACACTCATGAAACCGGCGACGTAGATAAGCATCATGTAGCCTGCGTACTGCCAGACGGCAACCAGGATGAGGCAGAACATAGCGCCTCCCGATGTTGCAAGCAGGGATGAAGCGTTGCCGCGTGAGATTGCGCTCGCAACCGCAACAAAGGCACGGTTAAAAACGAATTTCCAGACATAACCGAGGACGATACCGCCGATCAGGTTCGGGATGAAGAAACCTGCGCGGAAGAAGTTCTGTCCCTTGACACCGCTGGTGACAAGATATGCCAGGAAGAACGCAATAATATTGATCAATATGACCGCGAAAATAGAATAGATGGCTGTGCGTCCGAGCGCATGCCAGTAGTCTGTGTCAGCAAATGCCGCAGCGTAGTTGGCACCACCCACTAACGGCTTTGTCTTTGAGATGCCGTCCCAGCTCGTGAATGTCAGGTAAATACCATATACAAATGGTATGATGACGACCGCGCAGAAAAGGACAGCCGCAGGTCCCGCGAACATCAGGAACTGCTTCACCTTATAGGAGAGCGTATTTTTATTCATTGAATCCTCCTCTAAGTAGCACACAGGAATCGCCGGAGATCCGGGATCCCTGCATGTTATTGTTTGGATTTGCCCTTATTATAGAATCAGTGAGCGCCTACCTGTGCTGTTGACCAGTACTTTGTGATCTCATCAGCCAGACCTGCACGATCGATTTCGCCTGCGAGATACTTCTGCATGGAAGCGCCGCATACTGAATAGTGATCATCCGGAAGGTAATTGTAGTTTGCTACCAGAGCATCTGCATCAGCGTATTCCTTGACAGACTTGCCGAGCGGATCCGCTACCGGAAGCTCGTTATTGGAGTATGCAGGGACAAGAGCGCAGTCATTGACAAGGAATGCCTGGCCTTCTTCGTCATTTGCGAGCCAGTTAAGGAAATCCTTAGCTGCCTGGACCTGCTCCGGAGTTGTCTTGTCGGACGAATCGATGAAGAAATACTTTGATCCGCCGCCGACCAGCTTCTCATTTGTTCCGTCGCCGCTGTCGTTCGGAACCGGCATCATGCCCATGTTCTCTGAGTAATCATATGCATTGATGACAGCCCAGTCCCAGTTGCCGCCGTACATGAAAGCGATCTCGCCTTCAGCCAGCTTCTGCTCTGTGATCTCGCGCTCTGCGGAGATAGCAGCATCCTTAGCGTAGTTGTTGTCTTTAAGAACATCAAATGTATCCATCAGAGCGTTGAACTTCTCATCGTCGATAAGCTTGATAGATCCATCCTGGATACCTGCGATGAATGCATCCGGGTCATCATGCTGCTCATAGACCTCAGCAAGGAAGTGAGCTGCCAGAGACCAGTCCTCTTTCATGACGCCTGTCGGAGCTGCCATGCCGCCTGCGATGAGCTTGTCGATGATGGCCTGGAAGTCTTCTGTTGTCTTGATGGACTTCGGATCGAAAGCTTCACCTGTAACTTTTTCAATCGCGTCAGCGTTGTAGATGATGCCGCGGGCTTCGATACAGACCGGGAATCCGTAAACCTTGTCACCGATAGAGATAGCCTGTGTTGTGTTAGCTACCCATTCCTCGCCGGTAAGGTCCACTGCGTGCTCTTCCGCGAGTGAGTAGATGTCCTTGGCATCGACCATGGAAAGAGTATACGGCTCGTTGGAAGAATATCTGGTTGCAAGATGAGCTGCTACCGTGTCGCTGGAGTAGTAAACTTCAACGCCTACGCCCTTCTCCTCAGAATACTCCGCTGCCTTCTCCTCAAGCTGGCTCTGGATCTCCATCTTTGAGTTAAAGATGGTGATGTTCGTGCCGCTGTCCGATGATCCGCCGGAAGCTCCGCCGCCTCCGCAGCCTGCCATAAGGCCTGCTGTCAGAACAGCCGCGACCACTGTTGTTACGACTTTCTTGATGTTTCTCTTCATGATTCCTCCCTTTCCGGGCTCTCGCCCTTGGATTGCCGGTCCGAATTGTTTTTGGATTCCGGCTGATTAATGATTACCGCTACATAACCGGAAATGACCCGCATCATCGGCACCAAGCGGTCCGGCACGCATATTGCAGGGCTGCATCGCCTATGCCTTCTGTCCGAATGCCTCCCTGAAACAGAACACGCGCAAGACCTTAAAATGCCTCAGATATGGATATCCCGCTTAGTCACATCAATGGCTGACTTCCCCTCCGTGCGGAAAACAATCTTTTCCGCTGAAAGCCTGGTCGGAATCACAGTCGACACAACATATCTGCCGTCATTAATGAACACTTCAGAGCTGAATCTGTCCAAAATGATCCGAAATTTTATGTTCCCATCCATACTCTCTTCGACCAGACATCCGCAATGATGTGTGATTCTTTCGGGAGATCCGGAATGCTTGCGGCCAATTTTGACCATCCCGTCTTCGGGACTGAAACAAATTGAACTGTAACTCTCATCATCCGCAGCCAAACACACAGAGAATTCTCTATAGAGAGGTTCGTCCGTCACCGGTCTCACATTAATCTCGATGTCCACGCAGCTGCCCTCCATGCCATAGAGGAATACTTCATCGGAGACCGGCACATTTTTATATGTCAAGATATTTGTGTAATACTGTTCAAGTTCCCGCGCAGGATTCTGGCAGAGCCTGCCGTCCGTCACGGACAGCTCTCTGGGTATGGTCATCTGACCTGCCCACTGCCCGGTTCTTTCCCGATCAGAACGGATATCCCGATTCTGCATACACCCAATCAGAATTCTTCTCCCGTCGGGAGTCAGCAGAGTCCGGGGGAAACAAAAATCAGTTCCGTAGTCGATCGGCTGATTCAGGTGGGGTGTAAATATCCCGCTCTCACGGTCATAATCGCCGAAAATTGCAGCGCTGCCGCTATGGTCGTCCGGCTCGCAGGACTTCATCTCCTTCGAACTTAAGAGAAGGACCCACGTACCGCTAAGCTCAAAAAAATCCGAGCATTCGTACATGCTGCCAAATCTTGCGCTGATATCAATCACCGGTTCTTCATGGTTAACATGATCGATGCCGGTACCCATTTCTGCGGGCAGATGTCTCCAGTCAAATAATGTGCTGCTTACCGCATGCCCCACATGCGTAGGATCACAGCACAGATCATAGGGAATGTATTGATAAAACAGATGATATTCGTCTTTATTAACGAAAAAGTCATTCGGACCACTTACCCGTCCGCAATATGGGGTGAGATGGAACATCGGGCGTTCTTCTGCCATACCATCCTCGCCATGTTCGCTCTTGATCTGCCCTGAAGCAGTCAGTTCTATGCTCGCCATGCCTTTTTA
>JAFWIM010000089.1 GCA_017514845.1 Lachnospiraceae bacterium | reverse complement strand
TTTGGGGAGTGAAAAGTTCATATTTAATTGGAAAACTATTAATATCTGGTTCATAAACCTAAATTAATATATGTACAGTAAGATAAATAACTTACAAAGCCAATTACCTTTTTCTTTTTCATTATCCGTCGAGAGACGGAACTCCTTCCCTTTAAAGAAAAAGAGACCGCACCTGCCAGGCGGTCTCTTTTTTGTGGTACAAACCGGCAGAGCACGTAATGTCCGCATAAAACGTTCTTCAGGCGTACGAACACACGGCATGAAATACGGAGCGTTTGTGAGAGGAACGCTTAATACTCTGCGTTGAACGCTTCATGAACGACAAAAAGCCCCGCCGAAAGGCGGGGCTTTAAGGTTTTCAGCTATGTATTTATTCAGCAGAAATAGCTTCTGTCGGGCATACAGCTGCGCATGATCCACAGTCAAGGCATGCATCGGCGTCGATTTCATAGTGCTCTGCACCCATAGAGATAGCGCCTACCGGGCACTCGCTCTCGCATGTTCCGCAAGCTACACAATCGTCAGAAATAACATATGCCATGATAAAATCCTCCTTTGGTAATAAGACTAAATGTCATCTACTATATGCTGATTGTATCGCTTGAGTGCGGAGGTAGTAAAGACAAACTATGTAAAAAAGTAGTATGAATTTTGATACATCTGGTTAGCAAGAACAAACACAGCCGGGACTATTCCCTGCAGTGTAAACTGTTCCCGCCCTGTTTGGAAGACCTTTGAGGAACAAAAGAGCATTGGAATCGGGCTCTATCTCAGTCAAAGCGGGACTTGTGCGCTCTAAAACTGTGGATCAGATATCGGCCGACAGCGGATTCGGGCATTGGCACTTGCAATGGGACATTGCGTGAATTATAATTACTACGCGCGGCAATATGATGACGAATACCGGCTGCCGCAGATCAATCATCCCGAAAGCGAGGCAAAAGAGCCTTAAGTAAGGGTCTATAGAGAGGAGATTTATTATGGTACAGGTCACTAAGGATATGACGATCGGCGAGATCCTTCAGATCAATATGAACGTAGCCCCGGTTTTCTTCGGCATGGGAATGCACTGCCTCGGCTGCCCGGCTTCTCAGATGGAGACACTTGAGGAAGCTGCAATGGTACACGGAGTGGATCCCGAGATCGTTGAGAGAGAGATCAACGAGTATCTTGCCGCCCATCCGGAAGAGAATAATGAAGTGCTTGCATAAAAATAATAAGCTTTCCGTTTAAGCGAAAAAGACTGCTGCCCCGGCTTGACAGACGTGGGCAGCAGTCTTTTTTGCAGTATTTTATGCGGGGGTGGGGGCTCAGCTGAGCTCGGCGAGCTGTCTGACTGCGTCAGATTTCAGTATGACACGGCCATGCTCGCTCATATAAGCCTCAGCGGATGCCCGATACCTGGTCAGTGATCCGTATTCGGAAAGAATGTTGACTACCCGGTTGAAGTCTTCCGGAGTGTGGTCGCCTTTGTGGATCACGAGCAGATATTCATTGGTTTTATCCTGTCTGTAAAGTGAATTTTCGCCGCTGTAGAAGCCGGAAATGTTAGCTGCCGCGCTGATGACCGTGTCCATATCAGGAAATCTGAAGCAACGCACAAAATCGACGTTCTCATCGACGGGCACCGCGGCGGTCTCGGCTGCGGTTTCTCTGGAATTCTTGGTTCTCAGCCCACCGGCTTTTTTTCTGGACTCATAGATTTTATGGATTGCGTCGAGAATGTCATCCGCGCCCTGCGCATCTTTTATGTCTGTTCCCTGATTTTTCGGCATGGTGAACTTAGAAAAACGGGTGTCGAGTTCGTCCGGGTCGTCTACCTTCGTGATGATCAGGACGATTGTGTCCGTGTTCAGGGGCACTGCTTCCACAAAAAGCGGTGCTCCGTCCACGGTGAAGCCGAATTCGCGGAATGCCTCCTGCATCATATCCCGAAAGAGCTCCTGGGCTTTTTCCGAACCGTATGCGAGTTCACTCAGCCGGATGCTGCGCTCAGCCAGGTCCTCGGATGTCAGTATGCATTTGATCTGATTATCATTGATTTTCTCAAGTTTCATAAGTATCACTTTCTGATATCCCGCATTTTGCGCTGTGTGTCCGGGGATAGTCCCGGTTTCACCGGCGAAAATGTGAAAGGGTATTCTTATCATTATTATAACCCAGCGCAAGGATTACTGTAAACGACTGATTTATGATATAGGATATAGGAATCTGCAGGGGATCGAGTTCCGCATCCCTCGCGGTGCTGCAGGAAGTCGGGGGGGTTCCTGACAAATGGTAGAATATTATGGAATTTGCCTGAAAAATGGTAGGATATTATGGAAATTGAAAAAATCCATTGACTAAAGTGGGCGAAAATTTATAATAACGTCCATGGAAGGCCTTCCCCGGGAGATGTTCATCTGCCGATTATAAATTTTCACGAGAAAAGAACTCTATAGAGAGGAAGTGGTATGACAGGGAAGAACTATGATTGAATTTGACTTCTAGTACAATTTAATATACATCTGGAGTAAATCTGTGAGCTTAAGGCAGATTTATTCCGCGTATGCGTTTTTACGAAAGGGGGGCATTGCCAGACCACACAACCTGTACCGGTGCGGCACGGCAATGCCTTTTTTTTGCTCTTTTCATTTACGAATCGGGTTTTAGATGCTAAAATAACACTAACTATGTCAAGGGTTATAATGCGTGAATAATACGCGGCATGCATTTGTTACAAGACAATATCCGAAAGGCGTGTTATGAAAAAGAAAAAAAGCCCCGTCGGGGCAGTCCTGATCCTTGCGCTGCTGGTGGCGATCGCAGGCGCCGTGACATTTGTCGTTACCCGATTTACCGGGACAAAAAAAGTGATGGACAGCCGTCAGTTTTTCAATATGTCGCAGGAAAATGATATCGGTCTCGTGGTCGATCAGATCGTTTCCGATACCCCCGCAAAGGTGATTGACGATAAGATATATCTCCCTTATGAGACGACGGCCGCTGAGATCAACGGAAGTTTCTTTGTCTCCGGCGACGAAACGACGCTCATTGTGACGACACCTGTTGACAAACATACTTTGCCGGTCAGCGATACGTCCGCTGACGCGAGGAGCCTTGACGGCGGAGTGTACATCGCGCTGGATCTCATTTGCGAATACACGGATATGGACTGTGAGGAGTATGATGATCCGCATCGTCTCGTGATCAGCACAGCCCGGGAGTACAATCAGACAAAGGCGACAAAGGACAAGGCAGTTATCCGGTATCAGGCAGGCATAAAAAGCCCGGTGCTCCGATCGGTCGATGCAGGTGAGAAGCTGAGACTGGTCGGCGAGGAGGAAACTGAGGTCGACGGCTGGGCCCACGTTATAACCGGCGACGGTTACAGAGGGTACATCAGCGAGGATGACGTGGACGGATCGAGTGAAACAGTCACGATATCCCGCGATGACCGTGGCCTTGTGTATACGCATATGCAGCTTGATAAAAAAATCAATATGGCGTTTCATCAGACGACGTCTCACGCTGCCAATAATGTTCTGGCGGAGTCTCTTACCGGTGTCACCGGCATCAATGTCATAGCGCCGACCTGGTTCTTCCTCGATTCGGAAGACGGGGATATGACAGAGATCTCCAATAAATCTTACGTCGAGACGGCCCATGGAGCTGGACTTCTCGTCTGGGGCGTGATGAATGATTTTGACGGGCAGGTGAATTCGAGTGAATCCACGTTGGCGGCTCTCTCGTCCGAGGCAGCCCGTGAGAAGATGATCCGCACCGCAGTTGACGCGATCCTCGATGTAAGTGCCGACGGCATATGTCTCGATATCGAGAAGATCTCCGACGAGTGTGCGCCGTACTTTCTGGAGTTCGTCAGGGAAATGTCGGCGGAGTGCAGAAAGAACAGCCTGTATTTCTCCGTATGTGATTACGTTCCGCGCTATACCAAGATCCTGAATCGAAAAGAGCAGGCCAGGGTATGTGATTATGTGATCTGTATGTGTTATGATGAACATATCAGCGGATCAGAGGAGGCCGGAAGCGTTGCCTCGCTCCCGTTCGTAGAGAGAGGAATCAGCGATACGCTTCTTGAAGTTCCCGCGGAACAGACAATCATCGCGATACCTTTCTTTACAAGGCTGTGGAAGACTGTCAGCCCGGGAATCCCGACCGCGAACGCTATGGGGATGATCGAAGCGGAGAAATGGATACGTTCCAACAATTTGTCGACTGTATGGGACGAAGCGTGCGCACAGGAATATGTTGAAATGAACAGCGGGGATACCCGCTACCAGATGTGGCTCGAAAATAATGCGTCGCTCGAAGAAAAGCTGAAGCTCATTCGCGCAGCTGACTGCGCCGGTGTGGCTGAATGGAAGCTCGGACTTGAGAAAGCGGATGTCTGGGACCTTATTACGGAATATTTAGTTGATTAGGCTTATCAAGCAGGAAGGGAGAATTCTATGGATGATCAGATGTTCAGAACAGTCATGCGCGGTTTTGACAAGGAGGAGGTCTTCGCATATATAAAGCAGGTCGAGGCTGACGCTAATCAGAAAGTCGCGCAGGCGAGAGCGGATGTGATCGAGAAGGACAAGCAGATCGCTGACCTGAAGCAGCGCATTCAGAGCAAGGACGCGAGGTATGAGCGGCTTGAAAATGAGATCGAGGTCAAGTACCGCACGTATATTGACAACTACGAAAAGATCGGATCTCTTGTTTATGAATCGCAGGTGAAGGGAGATAAGATCATCGCTGAAGCACAGAAGGAGGCTGCACGTCTCACAGCCGAGAGCAGGAGTCAGTATGACCGGACGATGGCTGAGGCCGATCTGGCGGCAAGGACCAGACTCGATGCTGTACAGGGTGAGATCGATGCAAGGCTGGCAGAGGGCAAGAGCCAGTACGCCAAAGTCCAGGAGGATATGAATGAGATCGTTGATCTGATCAACGAAGTCCAGAAGAGATTTATGCGCGCTTACAAGGAAATCCACGAGGTCATTCAGCGCATGCCTGCCTCCTTTGATGACATTGAGTCGGATATTGCTGGAGCCCCGGATACCGCGGAACAGGCAGCTCCGCAGAAGCAGCCGTACAAAGAGGCGCCTGCCGCGACATATGCGGATAAGGCGGAAGACGATCTGGATGATTATGACAGCTATGATGAAAACGACTTTGAGACAGAGGGCGTACACTTTAGCTTCGGTGATTTTGTGCTCGAAGATGATGACTATGAAGATGAGTCGCTGCCTGAGTCGACTTTGACAGACGACATGGCCGGCGATACGATCGATTTCTCTAAAGTCGGAATGAGCGACCTTCGCCTTGACTATACAGGCTCCATGCCGGTCGAACTTGCAGGTTCAAATACAGGGAATATTTCATCCGTCAGAAGAAAATCCATGACGGAAGATGCCCCGGACTATGACTTTGGCGCATTTGCGGATGATGAAACAGACAATAATCCGTTTGCGGATGAAGGAACATTCCGTCTGCCGGGCGAGAATATCTGACGACCGGAGGCGACTTTTTTGGTGACAGAGTTATTACATCTGGATGCCGCGCATCCGGATCAGCATGAAATAGACCGGGCGGGAAGGATACTCCGGGAAGGAGGACTCGTCGCTTTTCCCACAGAGACGGTATACGGCCTCGGCGGGAATGCGCTCGACCCGGAAGCCTCAAAGAAGATTTACGCGGCAAAGGGACGGCCGTCGGATAATCCTCTCATTATCCACATAGCGGACATGGAGCATCTCTATCCGATAGCGGCAGAGGTGCCCGAGGCGGCCATACGCCTCGCCGACGTCTGGTGGCCGGGACCGGTCACGATGATCTTCAGGAAGAAGGCGATTGTTCCCGATGAGACCAGCGGAGGGCTTCCGACAGTTGCGGTGCGCATGCCGAATCACCCGATAGCGCTTGCCCTGATCAGGGCAGCGGGCGGTTATATAGCCGCCCCGTCCGCCAATACCTCGGGGCGCCCCAGCCCGACCAGGGCGGAGCACGTCATGGAGGACCTTGACGGCAGGATCGATATGGTCATTGACGGCGGAGAAGTGCGCATCGGTCTCGAGTCTACTATCGTGGATTTCACGGAAGATGTGCCCTGCATCCTGAGACCCGGGTATGTAAATGAGCAGAAGCTGTGCGAGATACTCGGCGAAGTGACGATCGACCCCGCAATCGTAAGCGCGGACGGCATGCATGACAGAAAGCCCAGGGCACCCGGCATGGCATATCGGCATTATGCGCCGAAAGCCAAACTCAGCATAGTGACGGGGGATATGGAATCCGTCATAAATAAGATCAATGAACTCGCCCGCAGGGCAGCTCTTGAGGGAAAGACGGTAGGCATCATTGCGACAGATGAGACGGCCGCGCACTACACGGAAGGTCATGTGCGTGATATCGGAAGTATCGATTCTGATAAGGAGATCGCTCAACATCTTTTTTCGGTCCTCAGGGATTTTGACGATGACGGTGTAGATATTATTTATTCAGAGGCTTTTGACACTCCGCGCATGGGGCAGGCCATTATGAACCGGCTGCTCAAGGCTGCGGGACACTCTGTGATAGAGGCGTAATAAGTGCATTACAGCCGGATCTTTTCTCCGGGCGGAGAATGATTCGGCTTAAGTATAATGAAAAGAGGAGAGCACAAAATGGGCAAGACAGTAATTATGGATCATCCGTTAATTCAGCACAAAATAGGACTTATCAGAAGTAAAGATACAGGTTCTAAGGATTTCAGAGAGCTGGTCGGCGAAATTGCAACGCTTGAGTGCTATGAAGCTACCAGAAATCTTGAGCTGGAGGAGTATCCGGTTGAGACACCTATGGGCCACACAATTTCGAAGCGTCTGGCAGGCAAGAAGCTTGCAATTATCCCGATTCTCCGCGCGGGTCTCGGCATGGTACCGGGCATGCAGACCCTGCTCCCGGCAGCCAAGGTCGGACATATCGGTCTGTACCGCGATCCGGCAACCCTGGAACCGGTCGAATACTACTGCAAACTGCCGGCTGATATTGAAGAGAGAGATGTCTTTGTTGTTGACCCGATGCTGGCAACAGGCGGCTCCGCAGTCGACGCGATCGAGCAGCTGAAGAAACATGGCTGCAGGAATATCCGTTTCCTTTGCATCATTGCGGCTCCGGAAGGTTTAAAGAAGCTTCAGGATGCTGAGCCGGATGTCGACATTTATGTCGGAGCGCTTGACGATCATCTGAATGATATCGGTTATATTGTCCCGGGTCTCGGCGATGCCGGCGACCGTATTTTCGGAACGAAATAACCAAGCTGCCCTGCAGGGGAGGAGAATGGAATGAATTTTAAGCGAGTCGATTATTTAAGTTGGGATGAGTATTTTATGGGAGTCGCGATCCTTGCCGGTATGAGGTCCAAGGATCCGAACACACAGGTAGGTGCCTGCATTGTAAGCTCCGATAATAAAATTCTTTCGATGGGCTATAACGGATTTCCCAAGGGCTGCTCTGACGATGAGTTCCCATGGAACCGTGACGGCTCAGACCCGCTGAGGAACAAGTATTTTTATTCGACCCACAGTGAGCTGAACGCGATCCTGAACTACAGGGGCGGCAGCCTCGAGGGGGCGAAGATCTATGTATCTCTGTTCCCGTGCAACGAGTGCGCTAAAGCAATCATTCAATCAGGCATCCGCACTGTCATCTATGACAGCGACAAGTATGCGGATACACCGAGCGTCATCGCCTCCAAGCGGATGTTCGACGCGGCCGGTGTGCGCTACTATCAGTATACGCACACGAACCGCGAGATAAAAATTACACTGTAAATTAGCCGGGAAGTCCGCAAAGATACAGGATGACCGGACTTACCCGATGTTGAAGAGGAGTTAATAGATTATTATGGCTGCAGATAACAAACTGGTATCAGAAATTACAGCGAGGGATGTCGACTTTGCCCAGTGGTACACGGACGTCGTCAAAAAAGCGGAGCTTATCGGATATACATCCGTAAAAGGCTGCACGGTCTTTAAGCCGGCCGGGTACGCGATCTGGGAAAACATCAAAGCGGAACTCGACCGCCGGTTCAAGGAGACCGGTGTCCAGAATGTGTACCTTCCGATGTTCATTCCCGAAGGCCTTCTTCAGAAGGAGAAGGATCACGTTGAGGGATTTGCGCCGGAAGTTGCGTGGGTCACACACGGAGGTGGAGAAAAGCTTCAGGAGAGAATGTGTGTAAGACCGACTTCCGAGACTCTGTTCTGCGACCTGTACCAGAAGGATATCCAGTCATACAGAGATCTGCCGAAGCTTTACAATCAGTGGTGCAGCGTTGTCCGCTGGGAAAAGAC
This sequence comes from Lachnospiraceae bacterium, assembly GCA_017514845.1. GTDB lineage: Bacteria > Bacillota > Clostridia > Lachnospirales > Lachnospiraceae > Chordicoccus. The sequence continues at coordinate 15,207 of JAFWIM010000089.1, read as the reverse complement.
GACCCGTCCGTTCCTTCGCTCCAGAGAATTTCTGTGGCAGGAAGGACACACGGCTCACGCGACAGCGGAGGAAGCGGAGGAGAGAACTGTCCAGATGCTGAATCTGTATGCTGATTTCCTTGAAGATGTGCTGGCGATTCCTGTCATTCGCGGCAAAAAGACAGACAAGGAGAAGTTCGCGGGTGCAGAGTCCACCTACACGATCGAGGCGCTCATGCATGACGGCAAGGCTCTTCAGTCCGGGACCAGCCACAACTTCGGCGACGGTTTCGCGAAGGCTTTCGGCATTCAGTTCACAGACAGAGACAACAAGTTAAAGTATGTCCATCAGACGTCCTGGGGCATGACTACGCGTCTGATCGGCGCGGTCATCATGGTCCACGGCGATGACTCCGGTCTTGTTCTTCCGCCGAAGATCGCTCCGACGCAGTGCGTTGTCATTCCTATTCGTCAGAAGGCTGCGGGTGTTCTTGACAAGGCTGACGAGATCGCTGACAGTCTCAGAAAAGCAGGGATCCGTGTCAGCGTCGATGCGGACCCGGCAAAGTCACCCGGATGGAAATTTGCCGAGCAGGAGATGCGCGGATTCCCGCTCCGCGTGGAAGTGGGACCGAAGGATATCGAGAAGGGCGAGTGTGTGATCGTTCGCCGCGACACAAGAGAAAAAATCTCTGTCAGGATCGATGATGTCGCGACAGTGGCGGCAGAGTTGCTTCTTACGATCCACAAAGACATGTTCGAGCGCGCGAAAAAGTTCCGCGAAGAACACACATACGAAGCTTCAACGTACGAAGAGTTCAAGGAAGTCGCGGATACAAAGCCGGGCTTTATCAGAGCTTTCTGGTGCGGAGACGTGGAGTGTGAGAACAAGATCAAGGAAGACACGACCTGCACTTCCCGCTGCATGCCGTTCGGCGAGCCGGAGACTCCGGAGGAGGCAGTCTGCGTCTGCTGCGGAAAGAAAGCAAGAAAGCTTGTCTGCTGGGGCAAGGCTTATTAATACCAACGCGTGGAATTTTTCCTGAAATCAAAAGGACCGGCTTTACCGATATAGCCGGTCCTTACGTTTATAATCAATTGCCGGAGGTGCGTAATGAATATTGAACTGCCGTCTAAAGTCAAAAATATTTTAGATGTACTCGATGCACACGGATATGAGGCGTACGTGGTTGGCGGATGTGTGCGGGACAGTATTCTCCGGAGGAATCCTGAAGACTGGGATATCACCACTTCAGCGAGACCCGAGGAAGTAAAGGCGCTTTTCAGAAGAACGATAGACACGGGAATCGCTCATGGGACCGTCACGGTCATGCAGGGCGACGATGGCTTTGAAGTGACAACGTACAGGGTAGACGGCAAGTACGAGGACGGCCGTCATCCGACGGAAGTCACATTCACACCGAACCTCGAGGAGGACCTGCTGAGGCGCGATTTCACGATAAACGCGATGGCTTACAACGAGAAGAACGGACTTGTCGACATATACGGAGGCATTGCGGATCTTGAGAATAAGCTGATCAGATGTGTCGGCAACGCGGATGAAAGATTTGATGAGGATGCCCTTCGGATCCTTCGGGCTGTGCGCTTTGCCGCCCAGCTTGATTTTGTCATTGAGGATGAGACCCGCGCGGCGATCGCAAGACATGCGGAGAATCTCAGAAAGGTGAGTGCCGAGAGGATCCAGATGGAGATCGTCAAGCTGCTGACGTCGCCGAATCCGGAAAGGTGGGTCGATCTTTACGACACCGGGATCACAGCCGTCATTATGCCGGAATTCGATGTCGCCATGAATACGCCTCAGAACTCTGTGCATCACATGTATAATGTCGGTGAGCACACGCTGCACGCGTTGGTCGCGTGCAGGTCGGATAAGATCCTGCGGCTCACCATGCTGCTGCATGATCTTGGCAAACCTGCCGCGAGAGTCACGGATGACCGGGGCTATGATCATTTCCCGGGCCACGCCGAGATCAGCGCAGCAATCGCGAAGGACATTTTGAAGAGGCTGAAGTTCGACAACGAGACGACTGCTGTGGTCACCAAACTTGTGAAATATCATGATTACCGCCCGGAGCCGGAGCCGACGGCGGTGAGGTGGGCGCTGAATAAGATCGGCGACGATCTTTTCCCGCTGTTCCTGGAAGTGCAGTGGGCCGACAACAGTGCCAAGAGCGAGTTCGGTCTGGATGACAAGTTCGACCGCGTGCAGGCTGTGTGCGATGTCTATGAGGATGTATTAAAGAACCGGGACTGCGTGAAACTGTCGGATCTGGCAATCAACGGCAATGACGTGCTTGCCCTCGGAGTTCACGGCAGGGAAGTCGGAAAGATACTCGACCTTGCGCTGAAGCTGGTCGTCGAGGATCCGGACATGAATGAGCATGACAGTCTGGTCGCATTTGCAAAACATGAAATTGAAAAAATGCACGGCTAAAAAGCGCGGAAAATCAAGATCTTATGCGCATGAGGAAGCGCGCACGCCTTTGACTGTTCGTGATTAGATACGCTCATTATCCTTGACATACCGCACTAAAAGAGATATAAATAAGTAAACTCTTGCTGAGAGGTTGACGAATATATATCTTATGTGAAATCAAGGAGGAATTACCATGAACAAAACGGAACTGGTTGCGGCTATCGCAAATGAAACGGGTCTGACAAAGAAGGATTCTGAAGCAGCCGTTAAGGCTTTCATCGATGTTGTATCCGAGGAGCTTAAAAAGGGCAGCAAAGTACAGCTTGTGGGCTTTGGTACATTTGAGATTTCTCAGCGTGCCGCGCGCGAGGGAAGAAATCCGCAGACCGGTGATGCGATGGAAATTCAGGCATCCAGAACTCCTAAGTTCAAGGCGGGCAAGGCGTTAAAGGACCTTGTCAACGGAAAGAAATAAGTACAAGCTTAAGACAGAATGAAAAGATGAGAAATTGGCGGGAGGTTTTATCCTCCCGCTCTTTATATCAAAGACAGATCGACGGAAAGGGAAGAGGTTATATGAGACTTGATAAGTATCTGAAAGTGTCAAGACTGATTAAACGCAGGACGATCGCCAACGAGGCCTGCGACGCAGGACGCGTCACGGTGAACGGGAAAGCGGCCAAGGCATCATATGATGTAAAGGTCGGCGATGTCATTGAGATCGGGTTCGGCGAGCGGATAGTTCGGGCGGAGGTGACTCGCATCGTTGACTCCACAAAGAAGGAAAATGCCGCGGAGATGTACCGATACATTTAAACGGCGCGGTTTACTTTGATCCGCCGCTGGTGTAAAATGACTGTAAATAAAGGTGTTTGCGGGGTTGATCTTTATGGGGAGAAGAAGGGCGAGGGTTTCGCGTGATCGAAAGATAATGAGAAATACGATGCTGATGATCCTTCTGGTCGTCTGCATCCTTTTTGTGGCGCTGTTCATCGGTGGATACCGCCTCAATAAGAAAATCGACGCCGCGCTTGCGACAAAGTCGGAGCTCGAGGCAGAGATCAATGATGAGAAGACCAGGAAAGAAGAGCTGGAGGAGCTCGAGGACTACATGCAGACGGATGAATACATCCGTGAGGTAGCCCGCGAAAAACTCGGTCTGGTAGATGAAGGAGATATCATCTTCCGGAGAGACGACGATAATAAATGACAGAAAGCTGTCTTTTCTATGTCGGAGCACGACTGTATATGGCATGGTGCCATGTGCAGTCGTGTTTCGACATGTGGGACAGCTTTTTGTGCTGTGAATCGGAGGCTTTATGATCAAAAAGGTTGAGAGATTTATGCGGGAGAATAAGATGACCGTGCCGGGAGATTCGCTGATCGTCGGAGTCTCGGGAGGCGCGGATTCTGTCTGCCTTCTCTATATTCTCCGGTCGCTTCGGAAAACTCTGGACATAGAACTCACAGCCTGCCACGTGATGCATGGGATCCGCGGTGAGGAGGCGGAGAGAGACGCCGCGTTTACGGTCGACCTGTGTGAGCGGCTCGGGGTGCCGTGCAGAGTCGAAAGGCGGGATGTGCCGCATCTTGCCGTGCAGATGAATATGACGGTCGAGGAGGCCGGCCGCTATGCGCGCAGACAGATATTCGAGCAGCTTCGGACAGAGACCGGCGCGCGTAAGATCGCGCTCGCCCATCACATGGATGACCTCGCGGAGACGGTCCTCATGAACGCCGCCCGAGGGACGGGGATAAAGGGGCTCGCCTCGCTTCGGCCGGTGCGCGGATCCTATATAAGACCGCTTCTCTGCGCGGAACGTGCGGAGATTGAGGAATTCCTAAGGCGGGAGGGGCTTACCTACTGCACGGATTCGACCAACCTCGACACGGAGATCACACGCAATGCCGTCCGGGAGATCATTCTCCCCGAGACGGAGGAGAGAGTCAACAAAAAGACGAGGCTCCATCTGTCTGTGCTTTCCCGGGAAGCCGGGGAGGTCTCTGACTTCCTGGAGTCGGAGTGTGAGGCAAGGCGGAGAAAATATGTGAGCCGGCGGGAGGATGCGGTCTTCATCGAGGAGGCCTTTCTTGAGGAGTCTCACCTTATGCAGTCCATGATCGTGAAGAGCGCGCTTTGTGAACTCGCGGGAACCGAAAAAGATATCGCAAGAAGGCATGTCGAGGACATCCTGAAGCTTTTTGCAAATGAATCCGGGCGCAGGATCGATCTCCCCTACCGCCTCATGGCTGTGCGAAAAACAGGAGGAATCAGCATCTCAGGAAGAAAGAAACAGGTCAGGGAGGTGCCGCGAGGTGAGGTTGTTCTGGCGCCGGGCACATTTGCAATGGAGAAAGGTGTCCTGAATGTTAAAATTCTTGAATATGACGGCGGTGCCATTCCACAAAATATGTATACGAAAACGTTCGATTATGATAAAATAAAAGATACTCTTAAACTGAGGACCCGTCTGCCCGGCGATTTCATCGTGATAAACCCCGACGGAAGACGAAAAAGTTTCTCAGATTATCTCACGGACATGAAAGTCGATAAGGAACTGCGGGATAAGATTCCGCTGGTCGCGCGCGGCAAAGAAATTCTGTGGGCTATCGGTATGAGGAGCGGTGAATCCTGCAGAGTTGATGAGAAAACACAGAGGTCGCTCGTCATGACCTTTACCAATGACAATTTGGAGGAGCAAGATGACAGACAACATTAGAATCATGATAACCGAAGAGGAAATAGAGCAGAGAACGAAGGAGCTGGGAGAGCAGATCAGCCGTGATTACGCGGGAAAGCAGGTACATATGATCTGTGTCCTGAAGGGTGGCGTATATTTCATGACAGCCCTCTCCAAGAGAATTTCTGAGGACGTTCCCGTATCTCTCGACTTTATGTCAGTATCCAGCTACGGCGATGACACAAAGTCATCCGGCATTGTCAAGATCATCAAGGACCTTGATGAACCTCTGATCGGCAAGGATGTCCTTATCGTCGAGGATATTATCGATTCCGGCAGGACTCTGTATTATCTCATGGGCATGATGCGCGAGAGAAAGCCGAATTCTATTAAGCTCTGCACGCTTCTGGACAAGCCGGACAGACGTGTGCGCGACGTCAAGGTCGACTATCTCGGCTTTGAGATCGAGGACCGTTTCGTGGTGGGCTGCGGAATGGATTACCAGCAGAAATACAGGAATCTTCCGTATATCGGAGAAATAATACTAACGGGTGAGGAAAATTGACGGAAAAACCTTCAAAGAGAATATTCACTTACCTGCTCGCGATCTTTGTCCTTGTGATGACATATTATTATTTTGCGGGCAGATTTGAAACAAAAGATTTATATACATACAGAGAGTTCACCGAGTCCCTCGAGAAGGGCGAAGTCGAATCTGTCACAATCCGGCCGAACTCGCAGGGAACGACAGGTCAGATCATTATCCGCATGAAGGAAAATGAGATCCACCGGATGTATGTGACGGATGTCAGGGAAGTGGAGAAGGATGCCGCGAAGTACGACAATGTCGAAATTGCGGTCGACGACATTCCCGCTGACAACTCGATGATGAATTCTGTGTTCCTGATCATCGCGGCCGCCGGCATATTCATGCTGTTTTTTGTTCTGATGAACCGCCAGGGCGGCGGGACGAACGCGCAGATGATGAATTTCGGAAAGAGCCGCGCGAGAATGACAACTGCCGATGAGCAGTCCGTCACATTTGACGACGTCGCCGGTCTCGAGGAGGAAAAGCAGGATCTGGAGGAGCTTGTAGATTTCCTGAGGGACCCTGCCAAGTACACGGCGCTCGGGGCAAGGATACCAAAGGGCGTACTTCTTGTGGGACCTCCCGGAACGGGCAAGACTCTGATCGCCAAGGCTGTCGCCGGCGAGGCGGGCGTTCCCTTCTTCTCGATATCGGGTTCCGATTTCGTTGAGATGTTCGTCGGTGTCGGCGCCTCCCGCGTGCGCGACCTTTTCACGGACGCTAAGAATAATCATCCCTGCATCGTGTTCATCGATGAGATCGATGCTGTCGCCAGACGGCGCGGCGCAGGTCTCGGCGGCGGCCATGACGAGCGTGAGCAGACTCTGAATCAGCTCCTTGTCGAGATGGACGGTTTCGGGGTGAATGAGGGCATTATTGTCCTCGCGGCTACTAACCGCGTGGATATTCTGGATCCCGCCATTCTGAGACCGGGACGCTTTGACCGGAAGGTCGCAGTTGGAATGCCGGACGTTCGCGGCCGCAGAGAGATCCTGGCCGTACACGCCAAGAATAAGCCGCTGAGCGACGACGTTGATCTCGACCAGATCGCTCAGACGACGGCGGGATTTTCCGGGGCGGATCTCGAGAACCTGCTGAACGAGGCAGCAATCTATGCCGCCGGCAGCGGGAGACCGTATATTATCCAGAATGATATCCGCCAGGCTTTCATCAAGGTCGGCATTGGGGCTGAGAAGCGCAGCAAGGTCATGTCCCGAAGGGATAAGGAGATCACAGCGTACCACGAATCCGGCCACGCCATTTTATTCCATGTGCTGCCGCAGGTGGGACCTGTCTACTCTGTCTCCATCATTCCGACCGGACAGGGAGCCGCAGGCTACACAATGCCTCTGCCGGAGAAGGATGAGATATTTAACACCAGAAGCCGCATGCTCGAGGAGATAACGGTAGATCTCGGAGGAAGAGTTGCCGAGGAGATCCAGTTCGGAGATATCACGACAGGTGCTTCCCAGGATATCAAGCAGGCGACGGCTCTTGCCAAAGCGATGGTCATGAAGTACGGAATGTCATCAAAAATGGGGCTCATATCCTACGACGATGACTCCGGTGAAGTGTTCATCGGCAGAGATTTTGAGAAGACCAGGAGCTACAGCGAACGCACGGCGGATGAGATCGACGAGGAAGTAAAATCCATCATCGATCAGTGCTACAGGAATGCCCGCAGCATTATTCTGGAGTACCGGGATGTGCTGAATGCGTGTGCCGAGCTGCTGCTGGATAAAGAAAAAATTGGCAGAGAAGAATTTGAAGCGCTGTTCGAGAACCGGGCAGCCCTGGCTGATGAGGCATCAGCGTATATAGGAGAGTAAGGGGAGTATAAATGATTCGCGCCACTTCGGGAGTGCGGCGCGAATCGACAGAAGGAGTTGAAAACATGGAACGAGACGGCACGAAAGAGTATCGCCGGATGAGATATGTTTCGCTGATGCGTCCCGTTTTTCGGAAGAGGGCCGTCTTCAGCGATGAGACCGGTCACTACCGGAGACCGGCGCAGCCGAAAGAATACGATGATGTAACCATTCGCCTTCGCACAATGAAGAACAATGTGGACGCGGTGTATCTGATCAGCGGCTCCATGAGGCAGAAAATGGATCTCGCGGAAGTCAAGGGTGGGTTCGATTTTTATGAGACGACGATCCATCTGGGAACGGAAAAGGTCCTGTATTACTTTGAACTGCAGGTAGAATCGGCTACATGCTATTACAATAAGATGGGTATCACGAGAGACCTGAGCGAGCGCAACAGCTTCCGCATAGTACCCGGGTTTTCGACACCGGAATGGTCTCACGGCGCGGTCATGTATCAGATCTATACGGACCGCTTCTGCAACGGTGATCCGACCAACGACGTTCTGTCCCGCGAATACACCTACCTGAATGAATTTTCCAGGAAGGTGACGGACTGGAATCAGCCGCCGGAGAACATGGATGTCCGCAATTTCTACGGCGGTGACCTGGCAGGCATCATGAAAAAGCTTGATTACCTCCAGGATCTCGGCGTCGAGGTCATATATCTCAACCCGATTTTCGTATCACCATCGAATCACAAGTATGACATTCAGGATTATGATCATGTGGACCCGCACTTCGGGAAAATCGTAAAGGATGAGGGCAATCTCCTCGGATGGGACGACAGGACCAACCGGCATGCGACAAGGTACATCACGAGATCCACGGATCCGGTGAATCTGGCGGCATCAGATGCCGTGCTGGCTGAGCTGTCTGCCGAGATACACCGTCGCGGGATGAAGCTTATTCTTGACGGTGTGTTCAACCACTGCGGTTCCTACAACAAGTGGCTTGACCGCGAACTGATCTATGAAAATCAGCCGGGCTACGAGAAAGGCGCGTATGTCGATAAGGACAGCCCCTATCACTCGTTCTTCAAGTTCAACAATGAGCATGCCTGGCCGTACAACGAGTTTTACGACGGATGGTGGGGACATGCCACTCTGCCAAAGTTGAATTACGAGGAGAGCAGTGAGCTGTTCAACTATATCCTGCGCATAGGAAAAAAGTGGGCTTCTCCGCCTTACAACATTGACGGATGGCGGCTTGACGTGGCTGCCGACCTCGGTCACACGCAGGATTACAATCATTATTTCTGGAGGGAATTCAGAAAAGCTGTCAAGTCCGTCAACCCGGACGCGCTCATTCTCGCCGAGCATTACGGTGACGCGAGTAAATGGCTTGGTGGAGATCAGTGGGACACCGTCATGAACTATGACGCGTTCATGGAACCGGTATCCTGGTTCCTGACCGGCATGGAGAAGCACAGCGACGAATTCAGGGAGGACCTGCTCGGCAACGGCGAGGTATTTACCAGCGCCATGCGGTATCATATGGCCAGCTTTATGGGACCGTCCCTTCTCAGCGCGATGAACGAGCTGGATAATCACGACCACTCGAGGTTCCTCACCCGGACGAATCACATTGTCGGGCGTGTCTCTCAGCTTGGCTCGGAGGCAGCCGGCAAGGGCATTGTCGTGCCGGTCATGAGAGAAGCCATAGTGATCCAGATGACTTTCATCGGAGCGCCGACCCTGTACTACGGAGATGAGGCAGGCGTCGTCGGATTCACGGATCCGGATAACCGCCGGACATATCCGTGGGGTCATGAGGACCGTTCTCTCATTGACTTTTACAAGATGGCGATCAGGCTTCACAGGAAGTATGAACCGCTGCGCACCGGGTCGATCAAGGAGCTCGGTTCAGGCTATAATTTTATATCATACGGGCGTTTCGATGAAGAGGAGCAGTTCGTGATCGCCGTCAATGCAGGCGAGGATCCGCTTCCGGCAGAAATTCCGGTATGGGAGATAGGAATCACGCAGACAGCCAACACGAAGATGGTGAAGCTTCTGTCCACGGACAGAGACGGATATTCAACAAGTCCGAAAAAATATCTGGTCACCGGCGGCATCATGACGCTTGACCTGAAACCTTATGAAGCGCTTGTTCTGTATCATAAGGGGACCGGCGACGAAGAAACCAGAAGTATTCTATGATTTAGCGAGGTAGGATAAATGAAGAAAAGAATTCTTGCGACTCTTTGTGCTTCGATTCTCTGTCTTTGCGGCTGTGGCGCAGGCAGCGGAGCCGGCGAAACAGTTCAGCCGGCGGATGAGAGCACGGTTCCCGTTGTTGAGGAGACTCTTGCGGATGCCGGTATCGACAGGTTCGTAAGTATACCGGAGTACAAGGGCGTTGAGCTCGCGAAAGACACTGTGAAAGTGACGGAGGCCGATCTGAAGGAAGCCTATGACGTGGACCTCAATCAGTACAGGATTGACGTGCCGGATATGGAAATCGCGGATTACTTCTGGGTGACAATGGACTATGAAGGTCTGATCGACGGCGAGAGCTTCGCCGGTTCAACGGCAACGAACTATGATCTGAAGATCGGTCAGGGTACATTTCCGGAGTCATTTGAGAGCCAGCTGATCGGCCACAAGCAGGGCGACAGTCTGACGATCGATGTGGAATTTCCTGAAGACTATGACAACCGTGACATCGCAGGCAAGACCGCGACATATAATATCACCATCACCCGCGTTTCGGTAGCTCTGGGTGAGCCCACGGCGGACTGGACGAGAATGTATTTCGGACAGAGCGTCGATGAGTATAAGGCCGCCAAGCTCGAGGAGGTCACAGCCAAACTTGACTCGGAGGCTGACACCAAGCTCCGTACGGACGCATGGTTCGCGGTCTTCGATAAGTCGGAAGTCCTCGCATATCCTGAGGACATGATTGGGATCTGGACAAAGTACAGTCAGGACACGTATGCGAGATATGCCGAGAAGCTGGGCATGGAGTACGAGGACTTCCTGGCCGAGTACGGAGTCACTGAGACTGCTATCAGTGAAAATGCCATGAGATATGTGAAATCTTATCTGGTGGCCACCGCGATCATGGAGAACGAGGGAATTGACGAGGACGATCAGATCTACCGCACGAAAAAGAATGAACTCCTCTCTTCATCGGGCTACGCGTCCGAGGACGCCGCTGTCGCAAACGGCATTTCAAGCGAGAACATTGATATGACGGTCAGGTATTATCTGGCATGTGACATCATTATGGATAACGCGAAGATCAACGGTGCCGAGACTGCTGAGAGCGCGGAAGCAACTCAGGAGGAGTCGGCTGCGGCTGTGAGTGAGACGGACGACGAGGACACACAGGAAGAGAATACTGAGGAAACAACGTACACAGAGGACGAGGAAAATACTGAAGAAGAGACCTATGATGAGGATTACGATGAGGAATAAAATGTGATTCGTATTCCACGGAGACTCTTTCAGTTATACGAAAATGAGCAACAAGGCTGCCATACCGTTTGGGTATGGCAGTTTTTTTGTGTCAAAAAACCGGGAGAGTGAGGCGCACTCGAACGAGTAAACTCTTGCACAAACCCTCTCTGTTTTCTTGACTTAATGTGTCTTACACATTATAATTGAAATACTATTAATAATAATTCAGCTATAATAATATATTGGTAATAATTAATAAATAATTATAATGTGCGATACACAGCATAACAGTTATTTTTACCGGAGAGTTTAAAAGCGGCTGTGTTATATCGGTATACTGGGGAGTGTACTTATATAGAGCCGGGAGACAGATGTCTCCCGATTCGGAGCAGATCCGGCAGGCAAGAGGGGAATTATGGGAAGGGAGAATATCGAAGCGGCACTTACAATGGAAATGCGGCGAGGGACAATTGTCCTCGTCTGTCTGTGCTGTCTCGATGAACCTGTACATGGGTACGGCCTGGTAGAACAACTGGCAGAGAAGGGAATACCGGTTGAGACCAATACTCTGTATCCTCTCCTCAGGAGACTCTCTTCCCAGGGGCTCCTCGAGGACCGATGGGACACGAGCAGTTCCAAGCCGCGCAAGTATTACTGCATAACAGATGAGGGAAAAAGAGTGAGGGACGTCCTTGCAAAGCAGTGGAAACATATGTCCGACGCGATGAAGGACATCATGCAGGACGTCACGTAAATGGAGGCGAAGAGTGGTTGCGAAAATTATTGACCGGTATGTAGCGGAGGTCATGAGATATATACCGCCTATGGAGAGACTGAAGGCAGAAAGAGATCTGAAAGAAGTTATTTACGAGATGCTGGAAGATTACATGGAGGGAGAGAGACCTGTGGGACGTGATGCACGCGCTGTCATCAGGGATCTCGGACCTGCCTACTATGTGGCATCGGAGTACAATCAGAGAAAGAGGAAGGCGCGGCGCAGGAGAAGGATCGCGGCGGAAAGGGCTCTGGATCGGCTGGTCCATGTGATATTCGCGCTGTCCATGACCTGCGTGGTCCTCGGAGCGGCGGCGCTGGCGCTCGGTATCACCGATAACATGATCGCGATTTTCACCGGGGCAATGTTGGCGATCGGGCTGGTCATCATAGGTATGTTCAGACCGCTTCCCTCAGAGGACAGGAGACCGCGGCGAAAGCGTCAGCCGTCCGCGGGAACAGACAGACATTACCGGAATATTTGATTTGGAGGAGAATGTATGGAGTATCGAATTGAACACGACTCGATGGGAGAGGTAAAGGTCCCGGCCGACCGGCTTTGGGGAGCGCAGACGCAGCGCAGCCACGAGAACTTTCCGATCGGTGTCGGAATTGAGACAATGCCTGCGGAAATCGTCCGCGCGTTCGGTATACTGAAGAAGGCGGCAGCCCGTGCCAATAACATCCTTGTGGGCGGCCGAATGACGGATGAGAAGCTGAATGCCATATCTGCCGCCTGTGATGAGGTAATTGACGGGACTCTGATTGAAGAATTTCCGCTGGTCGTATGGCAGACGGGATCCGGCACACAGTCCAATATGAATGCCAACGAAGTGATAGCCAACCGGGCCAACCAGATCGCGGGTAAAAAGCTCTGCCATCCGAACGATGACATTAACATGAGCCAATCGTCCAATGACACCTTCCCCACGGCCATGCATATAGCGGCAGTGTGTGCCCTCGAGGACCGGCTGCTTCCGGCCGTTGAGACTCTCATAGAGACCTTCAGGCGGATAGAGAAGGAGAATCCGGAGATTGTCAAATCGGGGAGAACACATTTGCAGGACGCAACCCCGATTCGGTTCTGCCAGGAAGTATCCGGCTGGCGGAGTTCGCTCGAAAAAGATGCCGAGCTGATCCGCCTTGCGGCAGGTCCGCTTCATGAGCTTGCCCTCGGAGGCACGGCAGTCGGAACAGGTCTCAATGCGCCCGCCGGTTTTGACCGGCAGGTGGCTATGGAAGTAGCCGGAATAACGGGCAAGGAGTTCGTGACAGCGGGGAACAAGTTCCATGGCCTGACATCCAAGGATGAGCTCACATTTGCCCACGGGGCGATCAAAGCGACAGCCTGCGATATGATGAAAATTGCAAATGACGTCCGCTGGCTCGCTTCCGGCCCCCGCCTGGGTCTCGGCGAGATCACGATCCCAGCAAATGAGCCGGGGTCATCGATCATGCCCGGCAAAGTCAACCCGACCCAGTGTGAGCAGGTGACAATGGTCGCGGTCCAGATCATGGGCAATGACGTGGCAGTCGGCATGGCGGCGTCCCAGGGCAATTTTGAACTGAACGTGTTCATGCCGGTACTCATTTACAATTTCCTACAGTCGGCGAGACTGCTGTCCGAATCAATACTGGCCTTCAACGACAACTGCGCTTCCGGCATTAAGGTCAACGAGGAGAAGATGCGGCATAATCTTCACAATTCTCTCATGCTGGTCACTGCGCTGAATCCTTATATCGGCTATGAGAATGCCGCGAAGGTTGCCCACAAGGCATTTGATGAGAACACTTCCCTGAGGGAGGCATGCACAGCCCTCGGATTCCTCACCGAGGAGGAGTTCGATAAAGTGTTCCATCCTGAACAGATGGTCTGAACGGTTTTTCCCATTCCGTGTTCAGCATACATATTTCATTTCCCTATGAAAGACCGCCGTGTCAGTTCGACGCGGCGGTCTTTATCTCAGTGGGGAAGCCCCCCGCTTCTGTAAGCGGTGGGTAAATCAATATCCTGCTTGTCACAGTGGCGGGTCACAATCCCCCACTGAGATAAACGCTCCGCGAGGATGCGCAGGGATTCGGTTGGGAATTATGTCAGCTGGCGCTGACCCGAATCCCGCGCCAAGTCTCGCGAGCGAGACTTGAAATGTTATATAGTGTCAGCCGAAGGTCGAGACCGGATCTTTGCGCGGAGATATTCGCTTTTTTACCCAGAAAGCGATTGAATTTGCAAAAAATTACGTAAAATTCGCCAACTTACTTGAAAAGTAAAGTTATGGTAAAATTTAAGAGAAAAGAGTTAACCGTACGATCCGAAGAAGGCACAAATATCCGGAGTGCCAGGTAAAAAAGATGAAAAATATAGAGATTAATGATGCTGTAATGCATGTGCCGGAAGGTGTATGCAAAGTAACGGAGATTATCGAGCGTGACTTATCAAGATATGGAATACGCCAGTACTATGTACTCGTGCCGGTTTACGACAGAGGCACTAAGATCTATATTCCGACTGACGCGGGCGGAGACAAGATGAAAACTCTGCCTGAGAAGGACGAAGTCCTGCAGATCATCGACGACATTCCGACATGTGAATCAGTGTGGATCGAGAATGACAAAGAGCGAATGGAGTCATTCAATAAGATCATCTCCCGCTGCGACCACCGTGAGATGATGGCGCTTCTCCACACGCTCCGAAACAAGCATGCGGAGAAAGTGCGGACAGGCAAGAAATTCCACAGCGCGGATGAGAGGATTTTCCGCGAGGCAGAGAGGATCCTGTTCGGTGAGTTCGGCTATATCCTGAATATTGAGCCGAGCAGTGTGGCCGGTTTTATCAGTGACAGACTGGGGATTGCTGCAAATTGACAATCATTTAATTGAATAGAACAAATAATGGCTGCCGCATCAAAGCGCATCCCTGCAGGGAACAGACGACATGTGAGACGTCTGCTCTCTGCAGAGGACACCGTCTGATGCGACAGCCCTCTTTTTTTCTGTGTCTTTGCGTCTGCCCAAATCCCGCACATTCATACACGCGCGGGATGTGGCAGCGGCTCTTTAAAGGTCAGTCAGGCATTCGTCAAGTGCTGCCTCGATACCCTTCCTGTCCATGTTCTGGCCGATGAAGACCAGCTTCTGCATACGGTCGCCGTATTTCGGATCCCACATCTCGCGGACCTGGGGATACTTCTCAAGTACGCGGTCGATGGCTGCCTGATCTGCGGAAGCGAGGAAACGGCCGCTCTGCATTTCCTGAATGAGATGGCCTGCCTGCTCGAAGATGTAGCTCATTTCGGGCTCTTCGGAGTACCAGATCATGCCCTTGCAGCGGATGATAGCTCTCGGCCACTTTTCAGCGAGGGAGATCAGCTTCTGGCGGTCGAACGGACGGCGGCGGAAATATACAAAAGAACCGATGCCGTACTCCTCGACCTGATAGGAGCTGTCCGCGTTGTGGTGGTGGTGATGATGGTGATGA
>JAFWIM010000088.1 GCA_017514845.1 Lachnospiraceae bacterium | reverse complement strand
ATTCCGCCTGGGCGGTGACGAGTTCGTCGTCTTTTACACAGACACCTCCGAGATGGAGGTCCGATCGAGGCTTGAGGAGTTTCAGAGTTCCCTTAAGCATGCAAATGCAGTCAGCGACATCAACATGCCTTTCACCTTCTCAGTCGGTATCTCCATGACACCTGACCACGGCACTGATTTTGATGATCTGATGAAGGGAGCGGATATTGCGCTTTACAATTCGAAATATGAGGGCCGCGGCAGATACCGCTTCTATGAGGAAGGTATGGAAGTGCCTCACAGAGACCAGTTCATGTTTGCGCTGGAGGAGTTTGCCAAGGGTATGCCCGGAGGCTTCTTTGTCTATGAAGCCCAGGGTGATGAGAAAATCCTGTACGCGAGCGATTCGCTGGCCAAGATGTTCAAGTGCAAGTCGGTAAAGGAATTCCGCAATTATGTCGGGAACAGCTTCCGAGGGATCGTTCATCCCGATGACCTTGAAAAGTCTGAGAAGGAGATCGCGGTCCAGCAGTTCGAGTCGCCGGAGAATGAGAATCGGATGGACTATGTCCGTTACAGGATCATTTGCAAGGACGGGACCGTCAAGACAGTCGATGACTTCGGCCATCTCGTGATGGACCCGACGTTCGGACCGGTCTATTACGTGTACCTGATTGACTTGGAGGACGCGATCTTCAGTATGAGAAAATGAGTGAGAATTGAAAATGCAGTGAGCGAAGAGGCCCGAGGAAAACAATTGGTTGTCCTATGCGGCCTCTTTTATTGTGCCATCGCGTAAAAAAGTACGTTGCAAGTCCTGCGTTTTTAATGAAATGAATTTGACGACTGTCAAATAAAGGTGATAATAATCGATATTTGGCTATTTTATTTGACGAGCGTCAAATAAACATGTATTATTAAGACGAGAATGAGTCGTTTTGACGTGCGTTAAAAGATCACATTCAATGCAAGAAACTATTTGACGCGCGTCAAATATAAATATACTCTGAGGGAAATATGGAAACCAGAATTATACATGATCTGCAGGATCTCACTTATCTGAAGTGGTCTCATATCAGGAGCTCCAGCGGTACCGCAGGAACTTTCCTGAAAAGCGGATCAACACTGAACAATAGGAAGATATATTATAAACTTTCCAATTTTGATGCAGCCCGCGGTATTATTGGTCATGAGTGCATCAATGAGATTATTGTTGACAGGCTGCTCACGATATTGGGAATTCCTCATCTTCACTATGAATTGATACATGCGGAAATCGAAATTGAGGGCAGGGCTTATAACACATATTTGTGCGCGTCTGAGGATTTTAAACAGCGGGGTGAAAGCAAAATAGCTTTGGACGACTACTACCGCACGAATTCCCTTCCGGGAGAGCCCCATTATGATTTCTGCGTCCGTAACGGATGGCGGGAATATATAGATGCTATGATCGCGGTAGATTTTCTGATATTGAACAGAGATCGGCATGGAGCCAATATTGAGATTTTGAGGAATGCGAGAGCCCGAACGCTGCGGATCGCCCCTCTGTTTGATCACGGATTATCGCTGCTTTATTCGTGTTATACAGAGGAGGACGTCACAAAATTTGATGTCCTTGGCGACAAACCATGCAATAATTTTATCGGCACATATTCATGCAGAGATAACCTGGATTTGATAGATGATAAGAAAAGTGTGTTTGCAAATAGTCTTGCCGCCACGGACCGGGAATACCTATTCGATGGTCTGAACGGGATCCTGCCGGATATTTATCTCGATAAGATATGGGATATGATTTTTGAAAGGTACCAGATTTATGAAAATCTATGAAATATATGACCGGGAAAATGAAATATCGATCGGAACTCTTCTTTATTATGAAAAGAGCCGGACATTTATTATTGAACTTCAGGACTATCTGGATGAATGGACCGCGCCGCTTCTTTTGACAAGTTTCGTAAAGAAAGGCATTTTCACGATTCCGAGAGATATCAGTCTGCTCTGGGTACAAGAGCGCATTATTCCGAGCGGCAGGCAGAATATCGGCATGATCCTTAGTAATCATAAGCTGAAGGAATATGATGAAATGACCTTCCTTGAAAAGTCCGGCGGACGTTGCTCTCAGGACAGCCTTTGTATTAGGAAACTCACACAGATGCCGGATTACGCTGCTATAAGGAGACGGAAAAATCTGAAAGACTGCGTTTTATGCGCGGATCATACCCTTCTGTGCTTTTTCCTTGACGGGAGTGTTAAGAAGGTGGATTTGAGTACATTTGCAAATGATGACCAACCGACTATAGAAAAAATCCTCAGAAATGACAGGCTGTATAATTCCGGTAGGATCACAGCCGGCGGTTATGCGGTTACGTTTAATGATTCAATTGATATATCTGCTTCCTCGCTTTATGAAAACGGAGCAAATATCCCGCTGACCTTGGAGAATTTTTACTCTTTCGTAAAAAAGAATGTACTGGACACAGCGGAAGTGTGTGATGCTCTTCAATGCTCCAGGCAAAATCTTGCCTATATGGTCAAAAAAGAGCATCTTGCTCCAATTAAAGAGGACGTACAGGGAAATCTATATCTTAAGGGCGATGTTCTCGCAACAGCGTTCTAAATGAACGGCGCGATCCTCTCCTCGAACTGCGGATAGAACGGGCGGTCCGTGTCGTATGGGGCGGCGAAGAAGATCTCAAGTATGCGGAGCGCAGTCCTCTGTATGAATTCTTCGTCGCCGGAAGCGCGGAGCTGGTCCTGCACGTCCCGGCAGAAGTAGTGCCACGTATTGATGTAGCGCTCGTAGATGCCGATGCCGGGGATCTCGAGGTACTTGCTTATTTTGACCTTTGTGCAGGGTCGGGGGCAGGCTCCCTCGACCACGAAGTAGCCAAACGAGCGGTCCTCGTAGCGGCGGCCGAGCGGAAACAGGCGGCAGAAGCCGGGCCGGAAATCATGGATCTGGCAGCGGCCGTCCGGTCCGAGGAACGTGCAGGCAATATTGTCCCCGCGCATCAGCATCAGCAGGTGGGGGAGGACCAGACCGTCCTCGACATGCAGGGCGACGCGCACGTCAAGAAGTTCGTCGAAACTCTTGCCAAGATGCTTCTCGAGCTCGTACAGGTCATAAGGGTCGAGGTGTATCGTGTCATCCATGCCCCGGCAGCACTCGCCGCAGCCCTCACATGAGCTGCAGGAGACCCGCGCGAGGTCGCGGGATGTCATAAGCTTTGCCATATAGTGTATAGTTCCTTTCGAACAATTTATTTCAGTTTCCGGATATGTCGTTTGATATTCTTTTCCGGCTCCTTGTTCTTCTTTTTATTAAGGTCGTTCTTTTTCCATTTGAAATCATTGAGAAGCAGGAGGGCGGACAGAACAATGAAGATCGCGATCTTGCTGGTCAGACTCACTGTGTTGCCCAGAAGATGCTGTATGAGGGTGTACGCAACCAGTGTCAGAAGGGCCCAGCCGAGGTCCAGAAGAATTTTATTGCGTGTGCTTTCGTCCATGAATTGTACCCTTTCATCGATTCATTTTTTCATACTATCGGAACCGCTTCGCGAACCCGATAATCGAATTGCGGGCGATTTCATCGCCCTTTTATCGGGAGTTGCTGTCGCAACTTCCGATAAGACATACTATACCATGCAGCATTAAAACTTGCAAAGAAATTCATGTACGGCACGGTGTTCCTGCCGAGCTGCGCAGGGTGCGAAGCACTTGTCACGATAATTCCATGTCAGAGATTAAAAAGCACCTTGTACAGCATATAGAAACATGGTATTTTGGTGAGTAACGTACTATTGAAACTAAAAAAATACATTTGCGATGAATTTCGCACCGCATCGAAAGGATATATAAATGGCAATCGTATACAGCAGAAAAGACAAGACCTTTACCATCCATACCGAAAATACAACTTACCAGATGCAGGTAGATCCGTACGGATTCCTTCTGCATCTTTACTATGGCCGCCGCACAGTGGGCTGCATGGAGTATCTTTTGAATTATGGCGACAGAGGTTTCTCCGGCACGCCCGGAAACTCTACGCCAAGCCGCCAGTATTCCATGGATTTCCTGCCTCAGGAGCTCCCGACCAGCGGTACAGGTGACTACCGGAGCCCGGCTGTCATTATTGAGAATGCGGATGGATCTGAAGCCTGCGATTTCCGCTTTGTGAAGTATGAAATCAGGAAGGGCAAGTATGGCCTTGACGGTCTCCCGGCTGTCTACGCATCGAAAGATGAGTCCGAAACGCTGGAGATCACGCTCGAGGATGCCGTCACACATGTGCGCGCCCGCCTGCTTTACGGTGTGCTGCCCGAATATGACATCATCACACGCGCCCTCATTCTTGAAAACAGGGGTGAAGGCCGCATTTACGTGGAAAAAGCGCAGAGCGCCGTTCTCGATTTCGTGTCCGGCGACTATGATTTCATTACATTCCACGGCCGTCACACGATGGAGAGGAATATGCTCAGAACGCATGTCGCGGAGACAGCGCAGGTGATCAGCAGCCGCAGAGGCATGTCCTCCCACCAGCACAACTGTGCTGCTATTTTGTGTGAACGTTCTGCAAATGAAGACTCCGGCAAAGCCTACGCCCTCGTCCACGTATACAGCGGCGGTTTCAAATGCGAGGCGGAGAGAGACCAGTTCTGCAACACCCGCTTCCAGATGGGTCTTATGGACGAGAAGCTTCGCTACCCGCTTGACAGCGGCGAGAGCTTCACTGTCCCCGAAGTCATCATGAGCTATTCTGCCGATGGCCTTACAAGACTGTCGCAGAATATTCAGGATTGTATACGAGAGCACATTTGCAGAGGAAAATACAAACTGATAGAGCGCCCGGTGCTCGTCAACAGCTGGGAAGCTTCCTATTTCAACTTCACCGGCGATGTGCTCGTCGAGCTCGCTGAGCAGGCCCACCAGACCGGTGTCGAGATGCTGGTCATGGATGATGGCTGGTTTGGTTCGCGCGAAAATGACAGGCAGGGCCTCGGAGACTGGACACCGAACGAGGAGAAGCTCGGCGGAACTCTCGGCCAGCTCGTTCAGCGCATTAACGATATCGGCATGAAATTCGGCATCTGGGTCGAGCCGGAAGCGGTCAACGAGTACAGCAATCTCTATCGCGAGCATCCGGACTGGGCTTTGAAGATTCCCGGTCGTGATCCGGTGCGCGCAAGAGACCAGCTGATCCTCGACCTGTCGAGAAAAGACGTTGTCGACTATCTGTATGAGTGCATGAAGAACATACTGGATTCCGCCAATATCGAGTACGTCAAGTGGGATTATAACCGCAACATCGCGGACGTATACTCGCTTAAGACCAATGATCAGGGCCGTGTGCTCTATGATTATATGCTCGGTCTGTATGATCTTCTTGAGCGCCTGAATCAGAACTATCCGAATGTCATGATCGAGGGCTGCAGCGGTGGCGGCGGGCGTTTCGATGCAGGCATGCTGTACTACACCCCGCAGATCTGGTGCAGTGACAACTCAGACGCGATCGACCGTCTGCGCATCCAGTATGGCACGTCGTTCTTCTACCCGATCTCCGCGGTTGGTGCCCATGTATCGGTCATTCCGAATGAGCAGAACGGAAGAGTGACTCCGCTTGAGACGCGCGCGCTGGTCGCTATGGCCGGCAGCTTCGGCTACGAGTTCAGCTTCACGAAAATCTCCGATGAGGAGAGAGAGAAGATCGGCGACCAGATCAATATCTATAAGAAGTTCGCCCCGCTCATTCATGGCGGCAGATATTTCAGACTGACCAGCCCATTTGAGGATGCGGTGACAGCCTGGGAGTTTGGCGCAAGGGATGAGAGTGAAGCTCTCGTGTGCGTGGTCATGAATGAGGTCCACGGCAACAATCCGACCCGCTACGTGAAGGTCAAAGGCCTCGAAGCCGGCGCGATGTACTATGACGAGACAACGCAGGGTACGTATCCGGCTACTGTTCTCGCTGAGGTCGGTCTAAAGCTTCCGGTCGAGACGGGTGAGTATCACGCGTATATGTATCATTTGGTGAAGGTAAATCAATAACAAGCCTGCTTTTTGGGAATGCTGCCAATGCGGCAGTAGAAGACAAGATAATTCTCATATGAACTGTCGGCCATGGACTGGGCGACAGTTCATATTTTGTTTGTGGGAATTTTGACTGTTGAGTGAACATCGGGTCTATGGCGGAGGCATCAAAAACTTGCTTCTGAGGCGCGTTTGCTGCCTTTGGTCTTGGCGAGTTTCAACGGGTCTATGGCGGAGGCATCAAAATCTTGCTTTTAAGGCGAGATTGCTGCCTTTGGTCTTGGCGAGTTTCAACGGGTCTATGGCGGAGGCAACGGAGCTTTCCTGAGTCTCTACTGTCGTAGACAATTAAGCTATCAGCAGTTGAGGTTGGTTCAAATAAGTTGCTACAATCCACAGGGTTGTGGTATCATAGCGGTTAGTGATGAAACGACCGGCGCAGTCCGGAGTCATCTTTAGAGGAGAGAGGAATTGCTATGAGAAATATACGCGTATTTAACGATTTCAAGCGGGCAAAAGAAGAATTCAAGAGCATCGTTCCGGGACATGTCGGAATGTATGTCTGCGGACCGACTGTCTACGGAATGCCGCATGTCGGCCATGCGAAGAGCTACATCAGCTTTGACATCGTTTACAGATATCTCAAATATATCGGCTACAATGTGAAATATGTTCAGAACATCACAGACATCGGTCACCTCGTAGGTGACGCGGATGAGGGCGAAGATAAGATCCAGAAGCAGGCCCGCATCGAGAAGCTCGATCCGGTCGCTATTGCCTACAATTATGAAAATGAATTTTTCAAGGCCATGGACAAACTTAACATCTGCCGTCCGTCCATCAGCTGCCGCGCGACAGGTCACATCATCGAGATCCAGCAGATGGTCGAGACCCTGATCGACAAGGGCTACGCCTACGTTACGGATGAGGGCAACGTCTATTTTGATGTTCACAAGTATCCGGCTTATGGCCAGCTTTCCGGTCGCACACTTGACGACACAGTCAGCGGTGAGCGCATTACAGTTGCTGATGACAAGAAGAATCCGGAAGACTTCGCTCTCTGGAAGTTCGCAGATCCGACACACATCATGAAGTGGCCGTCACCGTGGGGCATGGGCTATCCGGGCTGGCACATTGAGTGCTCTGTCATGTCCAAGAAGTACCTTGGCGACACATTTGATATCCATGGAGGCGGAATGGACAACCTCTTCCCGCACCATGAGTGCGAGTGCGCACAGTCTGAGATTGCAAATGGCAAGCCAATCTGCAACTATTTCCTGCACAACAACCTTGTAACAGTTGACGGAAAGAAGATGGGCAAGTCTCTGGGCAACTTCGTCACGATGGCTGACCTCTTTAAGCAGGCTTCCCCGCTGGCTATACGCTTCTACATCCTGCAGACACATTACCGCAGACCGACAGATTTCGTCGTCGCGCGCATCAAAGATGCTGAGGAATCCTACAATCAGATTAGCAGCGTCTGCGACAAGGCAAGAAAGAAAGTCGAGATCCCGGCCGGTGCTGAGATCGAGACAGAAGCGGTGGCGGCAATCAAAGAGAAGTTCCTTGAGGCCATGGACGATGATTTCAACACATCGCTCGCAATCAGCCACATCTTCGAGCTGGTCAAGGTCATCAACACAGCTCTCGCTGCCGATGACAAGGCGGTGCTTCGTGACGCGGTCATCTTTATCGACGAGTGCGTGAACCCGGTCCTGGGTCTGCCATTTGTCTCCGAGGCAGCAGCCGGCGGCGATGACGCTCTGGATGCATCCCTCATTGACATGATTCTCGCGATCCGCACGGATGCCAAGAAGAATAAGAATTATGCTCTGTCCGATCAGATCCGTGACAATCTTGCCGCCATCGGCGTGACGGTCCGTGATACCAAGAATGGGCCGGAGTATGAGATCAACCGCTGAATCTAAAAGGAAATGAAGCACCGCTATCATAATGGGCTTCTTATAGTGAAAAATCCGGCCGAGAGGCCGGATTTTTCTGTTATACCTCAAAGGCAACTATCGCACCCAGAACTGAGAGATTTGGTTGCCTCCTGCCATCACCCCAACCCACCAAGGTCAAAGGCAGCCAACACGCCTCTGGAGCAAGTTTTTGATGCCTCCGCCATTGACCCAATGAAACCAATCTGATCAAAGGCAGCCAACGTACCCGGAAATGGAAGAAATGGCTGCCTTCAGCCATCTTAATCAATTTGTTGGAAAAACGTAAAGATAATTAAGACAAAGGTGCGTATATGTTATAATAGTTTTGTATTAGAATCATCTCGAGGAGGATAAAAGTATGATGGATCCAAAGAAGCTGGTAAAGGTGCTGAATCAGCAGGAAGATATGCTGAAATTTGATACATTTACCAACAAAGAAGCTTTTGAACTCGGAACCAGAATGGCACAGAAAGTGTATGATGCAGGTCAGTCCCTTGCGATCGGAATTTTTAATGTGGCAGGAATGGCAGTCTATCAGCATGTCACCCCGGGTGCTACAGTGAACAATACGCTGTGGATGCGGCGCAAGTTCAACACAGTTATGAACCGTGAGAGGTCCTCACTCTGGTTCACGGTGACATCGGAAATGAGAGGAAAGGATCTTGCGGCACATGTGCTTGATACTAATGACTATGCTCTGGTCGGTGGAGGATTTCCGATCAGGCTGAAGACCGGTGAGCTTGTCGCGGTCGCTGTGGTCTCAGCCTTCCCCCACTACGAGGATCACCAGTTTATTGTGGATGCTCTTGCGGAGTATCTGGGTATCGACGATGTCCCTTCAGTATTAGAGTTTTATAAATAAGACAAAATAATTTGGCAGCAAAGCTCCTGCTAAAAACGGCAGGAACGTGAAACGGAGGTGCAAAAAAATGAAATATGAAGTGAAGGGTGGCAATCTCCCTGTCCTGCTCGTGAACCTGGAAGCCGGTGAGACAATTGAGTGTGAAGCCGGCGCAATGTCCTGGATGGACGAGGGCATCGAGATGCAGACGCAGGGAGGCGGCATCGGCAAGATGTTCGGACGCATACTCACAAATGAGAACGCGTTCGTGAATCATTATACGGCAAGGGTGCCGGGGGAGATTGCATTTGCGGGAAAATTCCCCGGCTCGATCAGAGCCGTCAGGGTCACGCCTTCGGAGCCGCTTTACATCCAGAAGGGCGCATATCTGTGCAGCATGGGCCGGATCGATTCCGAAGTTTACATTCAGAGGAAGATCGGGGGAGGTCTGTTCGGCGGCGAAGGATTCCTGATGAGGAAATATTACGGCGATGGCATTGTTTTCCTTGAAGTGGACGGAGCTGCCGTAGAGTATGATCTCGCGCCGGGTCAGAAGAAGATCATCGATACAGGTCATGTTGTTGCGATGCAGGGAAATATGAGCCTGGATGTCGTTCAGATCAAGGGTGTGAAGAATGTGCTGCTCGGCGGAGAAGGGCTGTTCAACACGGTGGTCTCGGGACCGGGCAGGCTGACAGTTCAGACTATGCCGGTGTCAAAGACCGCTATGATGCTCTACAACCTGATGCCGCATCCTTCATCAAGATAAAAATGGATTTGCGCGCAGCGCTGGTCTAAACAGGGAGCGTAGGTGCTCCTGTCCGAAATAAGTGACGGTAGTGCCATGTGAGACATAAATGACTATGGAGGATAAGACTATGAGAAAGAGATTTGTAACTATACTGCTCACGGCAGTACTTGCCGCCGCCCTCGCATCATGCGGGTCAGCGTCAAACGGAGCCGGCGCAGCAACAGAAAATCAGGTCACAGAAGACGCGGCAAAAGCGCAGGAGGATGTCAAGGCCGAAAGCGCCAAAGCAGAGCTGGAAAGCAAGGCTGAAAGCACCGTAAGTGAAGCCGCAAAGGCAGAGAGCGAAGCGGCAAAGGCTGAAAGCGACGCAAGCTCTGCAACAACCACCCCAATTAAGCCGGAACTCATAGAGAGCGAGAAGACCGAGAGCAAGAAAACCGACTCTGCCTCCAAACCGGAGGAGACCGCCGGTGATGAGACAAAGAAGTCGACAGGGAGCGGGCTCGGCGATTATGATCCCGATGATGTGAGCGTGTCACTCACACTCGGTCATTCGGGCGACAACGAGTACGCCAATATTGTTGCTACATACAACGGAAAGGAAATCTGGAACAAAACGACCGGGGCTTATCCGACTTCGCAGCTTGACCGTGTGAGCAATATCGGCAAGTACGGAAAGAGATATTATTATGTCGAGAGCGGAGCAATTGTCTGCGTAGATCTCGGGACAGGTGATGAAATCTGGAGAAACTACGAATTCGGAGGCAGCCCTGCCAAGTGGGCAAGCGGATTCGGAGGAGACGGAACAATCTTTGTCAGCGGATATCTCGGTCCGGATCTCTTCGTCTGCAGCAGCGATGGCAAGACAGTGAAGAGTATCGGATCCTTCAGGGACGATTTCTACTGGCCGTATGAGCTTACCTACTACGAGGATGCAAATCTGGTGAAACTTGTGTATGAAATGTCCCCGTACGGCGACGGCGGCGAGCTATTCATCTCGCTTGATGATTATACAGCCCGCGAGGAGAAGGATTTCGAAGACAACAGCGGATCCAATAACAGCGGTTCCGGAGACGGTCAGGTTTATTATCCGGATGTTGAAAATTATCTGAGTCTTCGCACCAGTCCGTCCACGGATGCGCCTCTGAAGAATAAAATCTACCCAGGCACACCGCTCATCGTTCTCGGCTATGAAAACGGCATGGCGAAAGTCAGAGTAGAGGGGACAGACGAGGAAGGATATGTTAATGCAAATTATATCAAGCCGGCAGGCTCCTCAGGCAGCTCCGGTTCATCAGGCAGCAAGAGCTCGTCAAACTATGGCCTCGAACCCGGAATGACGGCATATGCAAATGTCAAGGAATACCTGTCACTGCGCGAAGGCCCGTCGACCTCCTCGAATGTCATCACCACACTTCCGGACTGGACAGAGTTCACGATCCTCGATTATCCGGAGGGCAAGATGGTCCATGTCCGCGTCGAGGAGACCGGACAGACCGGCTATGTACATGTTGACTTCCTCTCTTATTAATTCTTACGAATCTTCATGTTCATACGGTGCTGTAGCGCCGGGAACGTGTACCGGCATGCGCAGGCAGGGCATTGTGCAGCCTCGCGTGCCTAAGCATGCGAAGCAATGCTCCAGTGAAACATTGTGCAGCTGAGCGTTTATCTCAGTGTGGGATTGTGACCCGCCGCTGAGATGAGCAAGATATTGATTTACCCACCCTGTAGAAGCGGGGGTCTTCCCCACTGAGAAAAAACATCCCACACCAATCTTTCTGCAGAAATTTTAAGCACTGCAATGAGATGGTGTGGGATTTTTTTACCTCAGTGTATATGCGCCGCCTTGATCCTCTTTATTCCGCAGCCCCCCAGAGCAGTTCCTCATACTGGCGTGTGTACAGCTCGTAGTAGTAGCCCCGCTCCCGCATGAGCTCGGCGTGAGTGCCGCGGCTAATGATTTTGCCGCCCTTCACGACAAGGATCACGTCCGCGTCGACAATGGTCGAAAGGCGGTGGGCGATGACAAATGAAGTCCGGCCCCTTATCACGACGTCGATCGCATTCTGGATGGCCTTTTCGGTAACTGTATCGATGGACGATGTGGCCTCATCGAGGACGAGAATCTTCGGGTCGGCCAGGATAGCGCGGGCAAATGACAGCAGCTGCTTCTCGCCCGTCGACAGTATACTTCCTCCCTCGCCGATATCGGTGTCGAGACCTTTTTCCATTCGAGCCAGCACCGATTCCGCGGACACGATACGGAGCGCGTTCATGATCTCCTCGTCCGTTGCGTCCGGCTTGCCGTACCTCAGATTCTCCCGAACTGTGCCGGAGAAGAGGTGAGGCGACTGAAGAACGTAGCCGATATTGCTGTGCAGCCACAGCTGGGATCTCTCCCGGGCATCGCGCCCGTCAATTAAGAGCTGACCCTTTGTGGGTTCATAGAAGCGGCAGACGAGGTTGACCAGAGTGGATTTGCCGGCTCCGGTCTCGCCGACGATGGCAACATTTGTTCCATGCGGCACCTTGAGATTAAAGTTCTCAAGAACATATTCATCGCCGTCCGGGTAGCGGAAAGAGACGTCCCTGAATTCGATATCGCCGATGAGCTCCTCCCAATTTTCTTTCTTCGGGTTGAAAGAATCCCCGTATTTTTCGATGACTTCCGGGCTGTCGGCGACGTCGGATTCTTCAGCCAGAAGTTTTACGACGCGCTCGATATTGGCCTGAATTGAGATGAAGCCGGACAAAGTCTCGATGATACTCTGGATCGGGTCGAGCATCTCGAGGGCGTAGGACATGAATACGGCGAGAGTTCCTATTTGCATAAGTCCCTCAAGCGTGAGCCTGCCTCCCTGCCAGAGGACAAGGGCCAGCACCATAGCTGACATCATCGTCATGGTCGAGATAAAGAGGGCGGAAAAATGAGCTTCCCGGATGGACATGCGGCGCATATTGGTCGTCTCGTCCTTGAAATCGCCGATCATTTTTTCTTCTACGCCGAGCACTTTGATCGTCTGCGCGCCGGTGATGCCCTCGTTGTAGCTGCCCGTGATCTTCGAATTGATCTCGCGGATCTTTCTGTTGTAGTCCAGCAGTTTTCGCTGAAAATACATCATGAAAAGCACCGCAATCGGGACGAGCAGGCATATGAGGGCGGCAAGCCGCACGTCGATAATCAGCATCACGACAAGGACGCCGATGACATAAGCCCCGTTCCACACAAGGTTCATCATTCGCCAGGAGATCACTTCGCCGATGAGACCGGTGTCTGACATGACCCGCGCGTGAATATAGCCGACCGAGTTGCGGTTGAAATAAGAGAAGGACAGCGTCTGAAGATGATTGAACGCGTCGTTCCGGAGATCCTTGTCCACCGACATTTCCACCTTGCCGCACGCCACAGAGCTCACGTAATTGATGATTCCCTGGAAGATGAGCAGTGATACATAGAGACAGGTGAAGGGCCCGATTCCTACGAGGGTCTGCCCGCCTATGAAATGGTTCAGGGCGTACCTGTTGAACAGCGGGTAGGCTGCGTCCATCCCGCTGGATATCGCGCCGAGAAGGATCATACAAATGATTTTTACTCTATACGGTTTTAAATACGGAAACAGCCTGGGGATGCCGAATAAGGGCAGGCCGGCCTGTTTTTCTTCGTTCATTTTTATATTCCTATAACTGTGTAATAAGCATGCGCATGGAATCCGCGCCGAACGTTCTTTAATGTGTATTTTTTGTTGGTATTAAAACCTAAACCCTTCTGGAGCATATCTACTGCTTCAGTCAGGCCAGATGTCGGCATCCAATCCGTCAATGAGGTCAGATACCTGCTTCCGAATCATCAATGCCCGCAGTCTGCAGGTCATAAATCCTTCGATATAAACCGTTTTGGGCCAGAAGCTCCTCGTGGGTACCCTGCTCCCGGATTTTTCCCTTGTCGAGGACGATGAT